>LJNA01000027.1 GCA_001304365.1 Syntrophobacter sp. DG_60
GGATAAAAGACAACAGATGTTAAAATGGCCAAAAACAAAAGAATATAGTGTTCACTTATGTTTTTGTTCATGTACAGGAAAGTATAAAAATTTGCCACATCCTAACAATCTGTGTCTATCTGTAACTGTTTATCGTTTTTCTATTTACCACAGAGAACGCAGAGATCACAGAGCACAAAAGCAAAGCATTTTTAAAATTCTTATTTTCTCTGCGTCTTCTGCGCACTCTGCGGTGAACAATTACATTTATCTGTGCAAATCTGTGGCTTAAATTATGTTTTTGTCCCCTAACTCCAAGGTGCTTAATCCCCTTTGGTTTTATAGTTAATTTTTATTTTTTCTTACCTTTTCCCTTGCCTTCTGCAAGTTATATCTGGCTTTTTCAAAATTTGGGTCAATCTTTAACACCTCCTCATAGCACTGTATAGCCTTTTCATACCTTTCCAGACCAAAATAGGCATTTCCCAAATTGTAATAATTTTTCTTCTCTTCTTTATTTTTTGAAAGAAGTAATGCACGTTTAAAGTATTTTATAGCATTTTCTAAGTGTAGTGTGTGATAATATGCCAGGCCTAAATACTCATAGGCACTTGGTAGGGCATAATCGCTTGTTAAGTAACAGTATCTTTTTAAGTACTTGATACTTTTTTCATAATCTCTCTTTTCATAGTAAATTAAGCCCAGATGATAATGTGCCTTTTGATAATTTTTATCTAGTTTTAGCGCCTTTTTAAGGTTCTCAATAGCTAGGTGGTATGTTTTTTGTTTTTTGAAGGCTAAACCTAAATTGTAATAATTACTTGGGTCATAGGGATTAAGTAAAAGCGCTTTTTTAAAACGATCAATAGCCTGTTTGTAGTTTCCCTCTCCTTCGGCGTAGAGAGTACCCAAATTGTTATAAATGAGCACTGTATTTTTAAATGTGGTCTTTGCATATTCTAGCTCTTCTTTTAATAAATCAAGCTGTTTTTTCCCCTTATAATCGGAAACTAACTTTGTGATCTCTGCAGTAGGGTCAAAATGTTTAAATACCTGGATACTTTCAGGTAAGACCTTTTTTTTAACAAATAAATACGAACGGTCATCAAATCCTACCAAGCACCAATCATCATCATTTTTTAAGGCCTTAGCTAAGTTTTTCTTTCTAGTAAGAACAATGCTAATCCCATATTGCTTTTCAATCTTTTTAAATGCCTGAAGGCCCCCTCCCTCAGCTACTCGATATTGCCAGTAAAACTCTGGAGGATAAATAGTGGGCGTGCGTCCATCTATAAAGACAGGATATTTTGGGTAAAGGTGCCAGATAAGGTATCCGCCAAAGCTATAGGTATTAAATAAAGAGCCATTAATCTTATGTCCTTTTAGAAAGTTTGCAGTCTCTTCCGGATAAACACCTCTGGCAATGCCAAAGCCTAAATCTTTTTTAAAATAAGGATTTAGATATATTTGTTTGACCATAAAAAATACAGTAAATAATAAAAGACCACTTAAGATTATCTTAGAGGCCCTTGCTTTAAATATACCTTTACTCCAATAAGCTATTACTGGTGCCAAAGCAAAGGCAAAAATCCCCATAAAGCGAGCATGTTTAAAAGTCAAATAAGAAAAAAATAAAAATATTAGAATATCGCGAAAGATTATGGGGTTAATTGGGTTTGTTGAGTTCATTGAGTTTATTGGGTTAGTTCGAAAAAACCTATGTAGATGGAAGATGAATACTAGAATGCTACTCCAGAAGATGAGCTTAAAAAATATACTTCGATGAAGGCTAAACATAAAGATTTCCCTAAGTGGTAGCCTTTTCCACTCAGCAATATGCCTTGTGGCCTCAAGCCCACTGCCTATATGGGAAAGGATAACAAATTTAAATAATTTAATACCATAGGGATTAAATAGACTGGCAAAGACTAGACCACAAAATAAAAGAAATAATGCCTTCACACTGGGTGCCTTGATGGCACCTTTTATTTGCTCTTTGTATCTTAAAAATAGTTCACCTGATAAATATGCCCCTACCAAAAATATTCCCAGGATAAAGCTGCCATGTAGGTTTACCCAAAAAGGATAGATAAAAAATAGCATTAAGAGATATTTGGTGTTTAAACTCCGAAGGTAGAGCGTGAGCAAATACAAAAACAGGCTAACAAATAGAAAGCTAAAAATATGGGGTCTGACCATAAAACGGGGGTAGCTTGCAAAAAGAACAAAGAAGAGTAAAAGGCAGATAAGGAGGTCATCCCCCCCAACAAGTTTTAATGTCTTATAAAGAAAGTAAAAGGCAAGGGCTAGGATGGTGGCCTTAAAAAAGATAATGCCTGTAAAACCACCTACCTTATAGATGGGATAAACAAGGGCCTGAAATCCCCAGGTAAAATCTGTCCAGGGTTGGCCATACTGGGTGTAGGAAAAGATATCTTTAAAAGGAATTTGGTTATGTTGCCAAATCCACTTTCCAGCAGCCAGATGCCACCAGACATCATAGCAGCGGATTTTTTGTAAGGAAAAAAGAGAAAAAATCAAGATAAATAGGCAAAATAGCAAAATATATCGATAAGAAAACTTTGAATCAGACATGTTTTAAAGTTCCCTACTTCTCTATTAGGCTGAGAAAATCTGCAAGCTTTACAATGTTAATACCTTTGTAATTCTTCAAAGCAAGAAGGTGTCTGTCACCAGTTACAATGAAGTTGGCTTTAACATCTAAGGCACATTCAAGTATTCGATTGTCGGGCTCATCAGTAAGCAAATGGAGGAAGGGCTGGGTTTTTATAACCGTTGCCGCTCTGCTAATTGACTTAAGTAAGCGGATAATTCTTTGCTCCTCCCAGCCAAATTTTTCTCTGAGTTTTCGTGCTGTCTCAGTAAGTATAAATACCGAGGTATAAAGGGTAAAGTTTCCTTTTATAGCATAACTATAAGCCTTTTCGGCTTTACCTCCTGGAATCACAAAGGCGGAAATAAAGATGTTGGTATCAAATACCACTTTCAAAATTAGCGATCCTCAAAGACTAGCCTTTCCACATCTTCTTCTGTTAAAATCCCTTTTTCTCTGGCTAGAGTGGCTCCATATCTCTGAAGTTCAAAAAATTCCTGTTCTAAAACAAACTTTTTGTAAAGTTGAAACATCTCACGAAAGAGCTGACTCTTATTTTTGGCCTCCTTCCTGGCAAGTTTCTCATATTCCTCTGCTACTTCTGGAGAGAGGGAAATAGTAATACCTATACGTCTTCTTTTCATAAATTTTACCTCCCGAAGGTGTATGGTATGACAAAATAATACCAAAACTTTCAACTTTGTCAAGTCCTGAACTCTCTTGTCATTGCGAGCGAAGCGAAGCAATCTAGTCTTGATGCTACATAGGCTGTTATTAGAGATTGCTTCGTCGCTTACGCTCCTCGCAATGACATAGTGGGGGTTATTTTTGCAAAATATTATATTCATCATAATAAAAAAGGCCGGGAATTCTCGGCCTTTTTTAAAACTATGGAGGGTAAAATTTTTTGCCCTTTTTTCTATTAGAAATCATCCTGGGAATAATCTGCCATTACCTTAAGGTCTTCATCAGTAGCGTAAAACCACTGATTACTCCCATCTCCATCTAGGTCACCTTTAGCAGTCATATAAATATCGACATTCCCCTCGTTAAAAGCATTTGTAGCGGCATCGGTACCGGCTGTGTTCACCGAGCCTCCCACGCAATAGCAATACCTTGACGTCCCGGCAGGGGCAAAACCGATGCTTACAAATCCTTCGTGTCCTGAAGTAGTGACCCAAGCCTGTCCAGCAGCTGTGGGTGCATTACTAGGGGTCCAACCACAAAAAACATAGTTGTCGGTTTCTGCAGAATAGGCCTCTTCGCAACTCCTGATTGAACCAAGATTTGCCTTTGCCTCTGATGTCTTTGCCTTAAGCTGAAACTTCTTATACTGCGGAATGGCAATGGCTGCTAAAATAGCAATAATGGCTACCACAATCATTAATTCAATTAAAGTAAAGCCCTTTCTACCCACGTATTTACAAAAAAGGCCGGGAATTCCCGGCCTTTTTTTAAAACTATGGAGGGTTAAAATTTTTTGCCCTCTTTTCTATTAGAAATCATCCGCGGAATAATCTGCAGTTATTGTAGGGTCTTCATCAGTAGAAGAAAACCACTGATTTGCGCCATCTCCATCGAGGTCACCCTTAGCAGTCATGCGAATATCAGCATTTCCATCGTTAGCCGCATTTGTTCCAGCATCGGCACCTGCAGTGTTCGCTGCATCTCCCACGCAATAGACATACCTTGGCGTCCCGGCAGGTTGAAAGCCAATGCTTATAAATCCCTGATGTCCTGCACCACCGACCCAAGCCTGTCCACCAGATGTGGGTGCATTGCTAGGGGTCCAGCCACAAAAAACATAGTTGTCGGTTTCTGCAGAATAGGCCTCTTCCGCAGTCCTTATAGCCCCCAGATTTGCCTTTGCCTCTGATGTCTTCGCCTTTAATTGGAATTTCTTATACTGCGGGATGGCAATTGCCGCAAGAATTGCAATAATAGCAACAACAATCATAAGCTCTATCAGCGTAAAACCTTTACTATTTTTCCTCAAAGCCTGCCATTTAATAAACATTGCTTATCCCTCCTTTCTTCTTTACTCCTTACTGCTCACTCCCTACTTTCTTAATCACCCCCTTTCTTTTCAACAGTTGTTGGCTTTTAGTTGTTAGCTTTCCTAGTTTTAATGTTTGCTGCAAAATTAATGCCAAGCCATAACAGTTGTTGGCTTTTAGTTGTTAGTTATTGGAAAACCTTGACTTTGCACTAACATAAGGGAATTAATACCCGGTAAGACGGTTGGCTTTTCGCTACAATTAGTTACTATTTGGTGACAATTTTTGTCAACTAAGTGACAATTTTTTTCATACAGCCACTTCAAGTCTTAGCTTCTCAATTCTTGAGCGGACTGGTTTTAATTCTGTAATAATTATGTAAATTATAGGCTGCCCTTTTTTCTGCGACCTTCAATGCAGCTTCTTTTGCCCACTGATTGAATTCTTCATCGCCATCCATTTGCATGATTATTAAGGCATTGTTTGGTATCTTCTCAGCAAATTCTGGATGCTCCAAAACGTACCGATCAAACTCCCTCACCAACATACTGTTTTTGTAACCGTTCATCATTTTTCTATTTACCGCAGAGAACGCAGAGATCACAGAGCATAAAAGCAAAGCTTTTTTAAAATTCTTATTTTTCTCTGCGTTCTCTGTGCACTCTGCGGTGAACGATTACATAACCAACAACTAACCACTAATAACTATCTAGCAACAGGCAATGTAATCTTAAACTCTGTTCCTTCCTCTATCTTGGTCTTTAATTCAATCCTTCCCTCCAATTCCTCTATTGTCCTTTGCACAATGGAAAGCCCCAGGCCTGTTCCATTTTCCTTGGTAGAGAAAAATGGTTCAAATATTCTGTCCACATACTCTTCCTCAATGCCTATCCCAGTATCCTTAACGCTTATATTAATAAAACCTTTTAAGGGTAAATCCATAGAAATACCCAGTTTCCCTCCATTTGGCATGGCCTCAATTGCATTTAGAAAAAGATTCCAAAAAATTTGTCTTAGTCTTTCAGGGTCTGATTCAACATATATACCACTTAAAAACCTTTTTTCTATTTTTATGTTTTTCCTGAATGTTTCGCTTTTGACAATAAGTTTTAATGTTTCATCAAGAATTTTCTTTATATCTACCTTTTTCTTTTTGTCTTCAGAAAATCTTGCAAAGTTTAAAAACTCTATGGTTAAAAGATTAAGCCTCTTTATTTCATTTAAGATGATGTTGAAGATTTTTTTATTTTCACCCTTTAGCTTAAGCTCTTGATTTAAAACTTGAACACAACCACTTATAGCTGTTAGGGGATTTCTAATCTCATGGGCAATGCTAGCAGCAAATCTACCTATGATGGAAAGCGCCCTCATCCTTTTTGCCTCTGTCAGATCCCTAAATATAATGACCTTACCCAAATCATTACCCTTTTCATCTCTTAAGGAAGAAGCACTGTAGCCAAGTGAAATAAGTCCCTTATCTGGCCTTAAGAAATCTATCTCTCCACTTATTCTCTCATTTATGTTCAATTGTGGGAAGATACCTTTTAATTTCTCTCCTAAAGTGTCTTTTGAGTTTAGGCCTGTAATCAATTCCGCAGTCCTGTTAAAGGATGTGATTGTTTCTCCTCTATCCACTGTAAGCAGACCGGCATTTAAACTTCTAACAATATGTTCATGTAATGCCTCTAACTGATGTAATTTTGCCTTTGATATTTTAATCTGTTCTGTCAAGAATGTGGTAAGTAGGGCAATAAGATAAAAGGCAGAAAAATTTATTATAAGGTGGTAAAGGATACCTGGCCCATATTCTTGAGGTGATAGGGTCGGGATAATACCATAGTATTCCAGGTCTAAAAGGCTGCCATAGAAAATGCAACTTAAAGAGGCCACTAAAATACCACCTCTTTTGTAAAGGATAATGCATGCAGACATAATAGAGGGTTGATAGAGGAATGCGAATATACTGTCTTTTTCGCCAGTGATATAAATCAAGGCAGTAATAAACACTAGGTCAAGGATAATCTGGACATAAGCAAAGGCCTTCAATCTTTTAGTGGCCTTTAGAAAGATAGCATAGATGAAAGTTAAACAATAAACACTGCCAGCCCAAATAAGCAGATAAGTAATAGAATAGGGCCAGCTTTTCCTAAAATAAAAAAATAGGATGCTACCTAAGATAAAACTTGCCAAGCATAACCTAGTAATAATGAGAAGCTTTAGCTTATGAATTAAATCCAGGTCAGTTTTCATTCTCATTATAAATTTGAACCGTTCATCATTTTTCTATTTACCGCAGAGAACGCAGAGATCACAGAGCATAAAAGCAAAGCTTTTTTAAAATTCTTATTTTTCTCTGCGTCCTCTGTGCACTCTGCGGTGAACGATTACATAAATCATTTGGATTTATCTATCTTGTATTTTTTAAGTTTGTATCTAAAGGACCTGAAGCTTAAATTAAGCAGTTCTGCCGCCCTCCTTTTTACCCCCCTTGCCTCTTCCAATGCCTTGATTAAAAAGTTTTTTTCCAATTCTTCTACCCTTTTTTGTAAATCCAGACCTTCGGGCAAAATATCCTCTACTTTTAATCCCCCCTTTTTAAAATCAGAAAGCACTAAGCTCTCAGGCAGGATGATATTACTTGTTTCTAAGGCAATGCACCTTTCAATAATATTTTCTAATTCCCTCACATTGCCTGGAAAGTCATAAGAGGTAAGAAGTTCTAAGGCAGAAGAAGAGATCTTTCTTATGTCTTTGCCAAATTCTTGAGAATACTTTTTGAGGAAGTAATTTACAAGAACAGGAACATCTTCTTTTCTTTCCCTTAGAGGTGGGATCCTTATGGGAATGACATTTAGTCTATAATAGAGGTCTTCTCTAAACCCCCCCTCAATTACCTCCTTTTCTAATTCCTTATTTGTAGCTGAGATAACCCTTATGTCTACTTTTATATCTTTTGTATCCCCAATAGGCTTAAAGCTTTTATCCTCTACTACCCTTAGAATCTTCACCTGTAGGGCGGCAGGAAGCTCTCCTATCTCATCTAAAAATATGGTACCTCCATCAGCGGCCTTAAATAGACCCATTTTATCAGAAGTAGCCCCAGTAAATGCCCCCTTTTTATGGCCAAATAGCTCGCTTTCCAGCAAGGTTTCTGGGATGCCAGCACAATTTACAGTCACAAATGGATTATCCTTTTTTGGGCTCAAATTATGGATTGCCTTGGCAATTAACTCCTTTCCTGTTCCACTTTCCCCCATAATCAGGACATTTGCTTGTGTAAATGAAATTTTAGGAAGCATCTTAAGGATTTTATCCATTGCAGGGCTTTTAGTGACTATTCCCTCAATTTTAAGAACCTGCTCAGTAGGTTCTTGCCTTTCAAGTGCCCTTTTTATAATCCTCTGGAGCTCATCTACATTAAAGGGCTTAGTAACATACTCAAAGGCCTCTTCTTTCATGGCCTCTACAGCCGTTTCAATGGAGGGATAGGCAGTCATCATGATGAAAAGCAATGAGGGATTTAGCCTTTTTGCCTCCTTTAAGAATTCAATTCCATCCATAACAGGCATTTTTATATCCACCAAAGCCAAGTCAAATGTCCTTCCCCTACAGAGTTCAAGGGCCTGCTTGCCACTGGAGGCATAGAATGCTTTATAACCCTGCTTTTTTAAGACTATAGTTAAAAAATCACCAACGCCTTTTTCATCATCTACAATTAAAATATTTTTTTTTAATACCATATGAAAAATTTAAGACAAATAAATTCTAAAATCAAGTGAGATTAGGTCATTTTGTACCGCCTATATGACAAAACTTTAATTTAAGCCACAGATTTACACAGATAAATATAATTGTTCACCACAGAGTGCGCAGAGGACGCAGAGAAAATAAGAAATTTAAAAATGAATTTTACTGGTGGGCGGTGCTGGATTTGAACCAGCGACTTCCACCGTGTGAGGATGGCACTCTAACCACTGAGTTAACCGCCCTATTTTTAAGATAACAAAAAATTTCTATTTTGACAAGGTTTAGAATTGCCCGAGGGTAATTTCTTGACACTCCCATAGTAATTGGTTACTCTAAAAGCAGGACAGATATGCAGGCTAAAGATTATTACCAAATTTTAGGCGTATCAAGAAATGCTACTCCAGAGGAGATCAAAAAGGCATACCGCCGCCTTGTCCTTAAGTACCATCCTGATAGGAATAAAAACAAAGATGCAGAAGAGAAATTCAAAGAAATTAATGAGGCATATGCAGTTTTAGGAGACTCCCAAAAAAGAAAGGAATATGATCTCTTAGGGTCAGCATTTCATCAGCAATATTCAACAGAAGATATCTTTAGAGATTTTGATATTGGAGATATCTTTAAGGATCTGGGATTTGATACAGGAGACTTCTTTTCCTACATTTTTGGCGGAAGAAGGAAAAAGCAAAGAGAGACCTTTGGTGATTTTTTTCAGTATCGCACCCATCCTGGCCCCTTTTCTAGAAGGAGGTATCAACAAGCTCAAATAAAAGGCCCGGATTTAATTTATGAATTGGCTATTACTTTAGAAGAGGCTATGCAGGGGGCAGAAAAGGACATTTCCTATGAGCGGGGTGGGAAGATAGAAAAAATAACGGTAAAGATTCCTAAAGGCGTTGATACAGGAAAAAAACTCAGGTTAGGGGCCAAAGGCGAGCTTGGGCCTACAGGTATTCCAGGAGACCTTTATATAAAGATCAGGGTTTTAGAACACCCTTTGTTTAAACGCCAGGGTGATGATTTGCACTTAGATAGAGCTATTACGTTTCCCCAGGCAACCTTAGGGTCAACCATAGATGTGCCTACTTTGGGTGGAAAGACATTGAGTGTAAAGATTCCACCAGGAACACAGTCTAATACAAAATTTAGATTAAAAGGGCATGGTATGCCAAGGTTAAATGCATCAGGCTCTGGTGATTTGTATGCGCGCATCCTTATTCAAGTTCCTACTCATTTAAAGCCTGAACAACGTAAGTTGATTGAGGAACTAGCCCGCTTTGGGATATAAAAAAATTAAGCGTTCACCGCAAAGCACGCAGAGGACGCAGAGGAAAATAAGAATTTTAAAAATGCTTTGCTTTTATGCTCTGTGATCTCTGCGTTCTCTGCGGTAAATAGAAAAATGATTAACGGTTAAAAAAGGATTTAAGTTTTACTCAGACATGGCCAAAGGTAAACAGGGATGATAAGGGGCAAGCTCGGCATAAACATCCAAGGCCTGCTTCAGGGTATAAGGGCCTACATAAACTCTGTATATTAGGCCCTCTTGGGGCAAATTTGATTCCTTTATATAATTTTGGTAACCTTTCTCTTTTAGTTCTTTGTGAAGGGCCTCCGCATTGATACGGTTTTTAAAGGAGCCCAATTGTAAAACATAGTTTTTATTGTTTTTATTCGCGATTTTTTTCCCTGGTTCTAATTTTTTTGGTTTTGGTTTTTTGATGATGGTTTTTGTTTCTTTTTCAGCTCTGGGATGGATTGTTATAGGTGGAGAGGCTATCTCTGCAGGTTTAGGATAAAATACGGTTCTTCCTATCAAAATACCCAGTATAAACATCCAAAGTAAGGAAAAGATACCGCCAATTATGGTTAAAATAAGCCCTATAGATGTGAATTTAATTGTATAGCCCATTTTTTCAGCTATCTTTTTACATTTCTTTAGGGGCCGAGACACCTAATAAGGTTAAACCATTTTTGATTACCATCTTTACTCCCTGGGCCAAGGCAAATCTGGCAAAAGTCAAATCTTTTTCTTCCCCCAAAATGCGGTGTTTATTGTAATATCTATGAAACTCCCCTGCTAGAGAGGTCAAATAAAAAGATAAGCGGTGTGGTTCCAAAAACTGAGCAGCCTCTTTTACCACATCTTTAAATTGAGTTAACAATTTAATCAACGCAATCTCGTCTGGAGAGTCTAAAGGAGATAAGTCTATGGATTCCAAATTGGGAAAGGAAATACCCTTTTTGGCAGCTATCTTCTCAATACTGCAGATACGGGCATGGGCATATTGAACATAGAACACAGGGTTTTCCATAGTCTCTTTCTTAGCTAGTTCTAAATCAAAATCCAAATGACTGGAAGTAGACTGCGTAAGAAATATAAAACGGGCTGCATCTTTCCCTACTTCTTCCAGTACTTCCCTCAATGTCACAAACTCTCCAGCACGGGTAGACATGGCTATGGGTTTTCCTGCCCGTCTAAGATGGACCAGTTGGGTTAACAGTACCTTGAATCTTTTTAAATCATATCCCATGGCCTCTAGCCCTGCCTTTATCCTTGGCAAATAACCATGATGGTCTGCCCCCCAAATATTTATCAATAAATCAAAACCACGCTCTATCTTTTTGCCATGATATGTAAGATCAGAGGCAAAATATGTGATAGCCCCACCAGTTCTAATCAATACCCTATCCTTTTCATCGCCAAATCGGAATGTTTTAAACCAAGTGGCTCCGTCCTTTTCATAAACCAACCCCCTCTCTTTAAGCCAGACAATAATACCATTTACCTCTTCTGCTAAGGACTTTTCACTGAACCAGCAGTCAAAATAGACACCAAAATCTTCTAAATCTCTTTTTATTTCCTTTAGAATCTGCTTTGCTGCCAGCTTAGAAAAATAATCTACTACCTTTTCCTCTGGTTCAGCAAGATACTTATTTCCATTGCGTTTTAATATATCAGAGGCCAATGCCTTTATGTATTGGCCTTGATAACACTCCTCTGGGAATAAAATCTCTTTTCCTAAAAGTTCTAAATATCTAAGATAGACAGAGCGCCCCAATATCTCTATCTGTTTGCCAACATCATTAATATAATATTCCCTTTTTACTTCATAACCATTAAAACTTAAGATATTGGCCAATGTATCACCGACCGCTGCCCCCCTTCCATGCCCAACATGAAGGGGGCCTGTAGGATTGGCACTAACAAATTCTATAAGTACCTTTTCACCCTTTGGGGATTGGTTGCCCCCATATCTTTTTTTTAAATGTAAAATTTCACTTAAGGCTTGATGCCATGCACTTGTTTTAAGAAAAATATTGATAAAACCAGGGCCTGCAATCTCTATATGGGCAATTAAATCCGAGGGGGGCAAATGATTGATTAAGATTTTAGCTATTTCTATAGGTGGTTTATTTGTCTTTTCTGCTAAAGATATTGCAATATTGCTGGAAAAATCGCCATGGGCATCCAAAGTGGGCACTTCTATATGGATAGGGGGTAGGGTTTTTATGTTTAATTCATTTTTTGCTACCAGTAATGCCTGAGCCAGGAGTCTGCTTATTTTCTGCTTCATGTTTTTCCTCAGTATCCTCTTTTATGGTAAGGTCCCTTACAAAATCTGGGCAACGGAACGAACCTGGCTCTGCCTTAATAGTATATTTCTTGTTGCAAAACTCTCGCCAAGCACATACTGCACAAAGCTGAATATGTTTTTCCATAAAATCTCCATCAAAATATAGATAAAAGATAACACCAAATTAAGGGTAAAGCAAGTTAATTGAGTTTCTTGATGTATAGGAAAATATAAAAATTTGCCGCAGATTTTCGCAGATACTCGCAGAAAATATTTTTATATTCCTGAACCTGTCAGGAACAGGTTTAAAATCCTGACAATCTGTGTAAATCTGTGGCTTAAATTAAGTCTTTGTTGAGTTTGATAACCCTATAAACCCAATAAACCGTGTAAACCCAATAAACTATTTATATTGCATCACTAATAACGCTGTGTTATATTGTGGTAAAAATATAAAGGAGTTTTTTTCTATGTTTGTTAGGAGACCGACAGTGGCAGGGCAGTTTTATCCTGCTGATATTTCTGCCTTAAAAGAATATCTTGATCGCTATATCCCAAAAGACCTACCTAAGGAGAGGGCTTTAGCTGTTATGGCACCTCATGCAGGCTATATCTATTCAGGGCATGTAGCAGGTAAGGTATAT
>LJNA01000028.1 GCA_001304365.1 Syntrophobacter sp. DG_60
CCTGCTGGTGATTATCGTGTTGAAGCATTTCTTAACGATACTCTATCACATGGCTTGGCGTCTTTTACAGTGACTCGAGTGGACCGAATGTAGACATTAAAGGGCATAAAGGAGCACTGCGTGTTTCAAAATGCCTGCATTTCTCACTAGCCATCATTGTCCCTCCTTAGTGTAAAACTCCACAGACTGGCTTATGTAAATCTTTAACTACTGGACTTTTGCGAATCTTTGTTGTATATGGATGCGACAGTGCTCCCCGTATAATGAAAGGGATTACCTGAATTTTTTTTAATTAAAACAAGTCTTAGGTGAGAGATTTTTATATAGAGAAAAAGATTTATTACCACGATACTGATTGTGGTGGTGTAGTTTACTATGCGAATTATTTAAAACATCTGGAAGAGGCACGCACGGAATATCTTTTAAGTAAAGGGATTAACTTAAAAGAATTAGCTAGCAAAGATGTATGGTTTGTGGTTGCAAAAGTTGTGATAAACTATAAATCACCCGCAAGGTACCAAGATACACTTAAGATACTTACCAGGATTGAAAAAATGAAAGCCTCTGCCATCAAGGTATTTCAAGAAATTATCAAAAACGAGACTATTGTAGTTGAGGCAAGGACAACCTTGCTCTGTGTAGGTAAAGATTTTAAACCCATTCCCATACCCCAGGAGGTAAGGCAATCCTTATTGGCTATGCAATAAATTTAAATTATATAGGAATTTCCTTTTTGGCCGCAGATAAACGCAGATTATCATGATTTTAAAAAATATATAGGTGATGGGGGATCACCATTAGCCAATAAGAATGTTTTCTTAGCCCTATTTCCCAGTGGCTATTTCCTGTTTATTGGGGGTATCTGCGAAAATCTGTGGCTTGATTAATTTAATCAGGCTTAGCTAGAAAGGAGCTCACGGAATCTTTCTAAAACAAAGTTTTTAGGAAAATTTTTCTTGGAGATATAAGGGATGATGTGCCTTTTAAGCCTTTCAGTCATTGCTTGAAATACCTTTTGTTTTTCTTCTAAGGGTATAATCCTTCTTTGTTTCCTCTGTTGATAGGTAAGGTAATGCCCTACCTTCTTAGTAAATGAGCTATGCCAATGAAGCGGGCTACCAAATTCTTTAAAATACTCGTTTTTTACTTCTATTCTGCATTTAACTACTGCTACAACGGTCCAAAGTCCCAAGGCCCCTTCCCTAGAGGCATCCCAGAGTTCTAAAGTAAGCCCATTTTTAAGGGGAATCTTATCATATAATATCATTTGATGTTTCTCCTCTTCCAAAAAGTTCCTTGAGGTGTATCTATGAGCTCAATGCCCTGCTTTAAAAGTTCCTTCCTTATTTTATCTGCTTTTGTCCAATCTTTTTTCTTCCTTGCCTCATCTCTTTGTTTTATCAGTCTTAGAATCGAACTGTCAATTTCTTCTTCTGCAAAATCCATGATATTAAGCGCTTCATTTATTTTTTTAAAGGTAGATAGAATCTTTTCCTTATCCCCTTTGCTTAAACCACTCTTTTGCAAGACAGGGTTCATTTTATGAATGAATTCAAAGATGGCTGCTAGGCCAGAGGAGATATTCAAATCATCGTCCATGACCTTAACAAATCGCCTCTCTAAATAATTTATTAAATCTGATAAATTTCCATATAAAGGGCCTAATGGGCAATTTTTTACTTGAAAAATAAAGCTATTTATTCGATTTAAACCCTGTCTTGTAGCATCTAGACCTTTAAGGGAGAAGTTAAGTGGCCTTCGGTAATGGGTAGCCAATAGAAAAAAGCGAATCTGCTCTCCAGTATAGCCCCTTTCTAACAGGTCATAGACAGTGAGATAATTCCCTAACGAACGGGACATCTTCTTTCCGTTTACAAATATAAGTTCACTATGGAGCCAATAGCGAGCAAATGGCTTTCCTGTAAATGCCTCAGCGATGGCAATTTCATTTTCATTATGTGGAAATATTAAATCCATACCACTTGTATGTATATCAATGGTTTTATCCAGATAATGCATGGCCATAGCAGCACATTCAATATGCCAACCAGGCCTTACTTTCCCCCAGTGGGTATCATAGTAGATGCCAGCCTTTAATTCTGGCAATGTGCAGCGCTTAAATAAGGTAAAATCCCTAGGGTTCTCCTTTTCATAGCTATCTAAGTCTACGGTCATCCCTATTTTTATTTTATTAAGATTTATCTTAGAGAGTTTTCCATATTCCTTAAACCTGGCAATATCAAAATAGACCGAATGAAGTTTTTCATAGGCATAGCCCTTTTTAATAAGGTAATCAGTAATTTCAACCATCTCATTAATATGCTCACTGGCCTTTGGGTAATGATTGGCAGGTTTTATGCCCAAAATATGGGAGATTTTTAAAAATTCTTCTGTATAAAATGAGGTCAATTCTGAAAGTGTTTTCCCTTCCTCCCCTGCCTTATTAATGGTCCTATCATCTATATCTGTAATATTTACTACATGTTTGACCTTAAGCCCTTTAAAACCCAAATACCTGTTAATTAAATCAGCTACAATAAGCCTTCTGCACACACCTAGATGGGGGATATCATGGACTGTTGGCCCACAGGAATACATTAAAATCTGGTTAGGTATGATAGGCCTTAGAAATTCCTTCCTGCGCGAAAGGGCATTATAAAGTCTTAGAGTAAGTTGCGGTCTTTCTATAAATAAGGAGGTGCTTAGGTATCTATCTGCTCCATCAGGGAAAATGACTACTATAGTGCCTTTATCTAAGGCCTTTGCCTTGCCGGTGGCTACATGCATGGCCGCACCTGAACTCATCCCGACCAATATGCCCTCCTCTTTGGCCAGTTGCCTAGTCATGTGGGCTGCCTGTTCCTCAGTTACATTTATCTTTTCATCTAGGAGCTCCTTTTTATAGATCCCAGGTAGATATGATTCCTTTAAGTTTTTTAGCCCTGGGATCCTTTCTCCCAAATATGGTTCTACTCCTATAATCTTTATTTTTGGGTTGTATTCTTTAAGCCTCTTAGCTATACCCATAACTGTTCCAGTAGTGCCTATGCCTGCTACTACCATAGTGACTTGTCCCTTTGTTTGTTTCCAGATCTCCTCCCCTGTGCCTTGATAATGGGCTAGAAAGTTGTAAGGATTGTTAAACTGATCGGTAAGGAAATACCTATCTGGTTCTTCTCGCACCAGACGATATACCTCTTCAATGGCCCCATCTGTTCCTAAATCTGCTGGAGTAAGCAAAATTTCTGCACCGTATGCCTTTAAAATATGGCGGCGTTCTATGCTCACTGATTCAGGCATGGCCAATAAAAATCGATACCCTTTTACTGCTGTCACCATAGCCAAACCAATGCCTGTATTTCCACTAGTGGCCTCAATAATTACCTTATCTTTAGTTAATAAACCTTCCTTTTCTGCCCCCTCAATCATGGCCAAGGCTATACGATCCTTGACAGAACCACTGGGGTTGAACATCTCCAACTTTGCTAAGATATTCACTTTTGGGTTGGGATTGAGCCTTTTGATTTTTACTAAGGGGGTATTCCCAATAAGGGACAATAAGTAAGAATGTCTCATTCTACCATTTTTCAATAAGATACGGCTTTGCCTTTTCAAATATCATGCACTCGTTTTCAATGAATTCTTCTGCCTCTTGGATAGAGAATCTTTCTACCTTTTTTGTATAAGATAATACCTTACCAAAATAGAGCGGGGTTAATGCCTTAAGTAGCATTTCTTTATTTACAACTTGATTTTTATAAGCTATAGCAAAATCATAAAGGGTTTTTGCCCACATTTCCGTGGGAAAGTCAAATTTTTCAAAAGAAAAGGTCTTAATTTCTTTAAGTTTATGGAGATTGGCTTTATCTAAAATCCTTTCCCATATAGCTATGTACTCTTCAAAACCTTTAAGGAATCTGCTATAAAGTGCCTTTTGATCTATATCAACAGGAGGAGGCAATTCTGTTTCTCCAAATCCAAATCCATATATAGCAGTGGGTTTGCTCCATTTCACCTCTTTCCAATGCTTGGAGAATGGGGACATTAAATCAAAGATTGTCCCGATTACCTGATAAAACATGGCTCCTAGCATTTTGGCTGGGTCTTTTGCCCTATGGATCTTGGGACGACCCATAAAGGATTGACAGATAGGAAGACCTTTATTTATAGCTAGGGTGGTCATCCATATATCTATCCCAAATTGGGCCACCATTTCTTCCCAATACCTTCCATCAGCGTAATTTTTTGCCATTTCATCAGAGAAGGCAAAATCTCCCCCAATAGGCTGTCGGATTCGCCTTCCATAAAGGGCCCTTATTAAGGGGTAGGCAATACTATTTGTGATAGTGCCATCATATTTATGACGGACATAGAGGGGTGAGACAAAGTCAAAGTTGTTAAAGACGGGCTCAGCTAAGTTTTTAATCCATTTAGGGGTAATGCTTTTTAAATCTGCATCAACTACAATAACCGCCTTTGCCCCCAACTGGGAAACTTTATAAAAAAGACTTCTTAAATTGTTACCTTTACCTCTAATCCCTGGGGGGGTAGAGATATAAATCTTGGGTACATCTGTAGGTGTGTTAAGGAATACTTCCTTAGTGCCATCTGTAGAATGATTGTCACAATTTATGATTACACATTTAAACTGTGAAAAATATAACCTCAAACCCTGGGCAGCTATTTTTGTAGGAAAAGCAATAGAATCTGCCTCATTATAAGAAGGAATGCCAACTACAACTTCTGCCTGCTTTATGTCATGAGGATTTTCTTCTATATGGATCATATTAAATTAAAAAAGCAACTAACAAAGAATAGGCTGTTCGAAAAATTCATGTTCTGATTTCAAATGGGCTATCATTAGCCTAGGTATACTTTTAATTTCACACATCTTTTTAAGATGCCTAAAAAATAAGCAAAGGCTATCAAGGTGCGTCTTTTTTAAATCATAATTTAAATGTGACCAATAATCAATATAGTCTTCAGGTTTCCAATTAATTTTATTTACACACATATTTGCCAGTTCTTCGAGGTGATTTAATCCCCAATTTTTAGAAAAAAGAAGAGACTGCCAGATTTGTTTAGTAATTTCAAAAGATTTGTCTAAAATCTCCTTTCTTATTGCAAACACACCAAAGACAAAAGGCAAATTTGTCATTTCATACCAAGCCTTTCCTAAATCCAACTGATAAGGATAAATCCCTTTTGCTCCAAGACATAAGGCATCGTCTCCAATAGCCAATCCACCTGCAATTTCCATATTTTTTTTATTTTTAAGCTCACCTTTTAGATAAATAGGGCTTACATTAAAACACCTTTTAATAATAAGTTTAAGCAATGCAATGGATGTAGCTGACTTGGAAGTAAAATATACAGGGGCACCATCCAACCTGTGATATGGCAGATGGCTAAAAAACATTACACTTTTAACCGCACCATAGCTAGAAATAGAAAGATCGGGTAAAATGTAGCAATCTTCTGCCAAATCTAAACATGCTATAGAAGATATAAGGCTAACATCTGTTTTCCCTTCTTTTAATAATTGGTTGAGTTTAGACGGTGGGCCTATTGTAAATCTTAATTTTGCCCCTTTTATTATATGCCTTTTTAAAGCATAGTAGATAGGCATACAATTTAAAAAAGGAAATTCCCCTAAATTTAGGGTCATTTTATTTAACCCAGTCTATCTTTTTTTCACAGCCGCTTTCTATTATTGAAGTAGCTATATTCCTTCCACAAGTAGGCAGTGCGATCATCTTTGCAAGGTCTCCAGGTGCCAATATTCCCAGATTTCTCTTTCCTAATGCCATTGCCCCATTTAAAGTAGCCATTTCGATCAATTCGGTTGAAGAAAATGGGCCATTTTCCAAAAGATAGGCCATTTCTTTAAACAGATTCAAATCCTTGTTACTTGCCGGGCTATCTGTACCTAGGGAAAGCAAAAGCCCTGCCTCCTTTAGGTATTTCCAAGGTGCTTGATTTAGGCCTAGATAGTGATTGCTCCGAGGGCAAAGGCAGATGTTTACCTGCCTTTTCTTTAAGATTTCTATATCTTCATTGTTTATCTCAACTGCATGCACACAAATGGTATCATTGTCAAGGATGCCCAAGCCCTCTAAATAGGCTACAGGTGACTTTTTTGGAGGTTTAAAGTCATCATCCCAGGCACCATGAAACATCAGTATTTCCTTTAAGGCCCCTTTTGCTGTCATAAGAAAATCCACTTCATCTCTACTTTCAGCTATATGAATGCTCAGTTTTTTATTATGGGCCTTTGCCAAATGCTTTGCCTTTCTTATATATTCAGGATGGACAGTATAAGGCGCATGCAATGCTGGTTGAATGCCTAATTCTATGCCTACCTTCCAAAGGGGCCATCTTTCTTCAGCCATTTCCCTTTTAAAGCCCAGGAATTCTAAAAAAGGCAAAAACGAGCTATTTGCATTTGAAGGATAATTGGGCAGTGTATTTCTAATGTCTCCTACCAAACCAGTGCCGCTAGAGCTTATCTCAAGAGCGGCCTTTTTCTCTGCCAAGAATTGCTCTTTTTCATTTATACCCATCCTTTCTTTAACTACCTGCCACAGCCAACTGGTGAAATTTTCTTGTGGTTTTACTAATCTTTCTAAGGCAGAGAGCTCTAAATGAGTATGGGCATTCACCAAGGCAGGCATAATTGCCTTTTCACCATAGTCTATCACCTTTGCTGAAAATTGCCTTTTTATCTCACTGAATTTATCTATAGACAAAATCTGACCGTCTTTTACAACTATTGCCCCATCCTCAATAGGTGGTCGGATCACAGGATAGATAAATTTGGCACGAAAGGCCAAAAGGCCCTCAAACCCACTCATATCTCATATTCCTTCTTTGTGGTCTAAGACCTGCATCTTTAATAAGATATCTTATTTCCTCTTCTTTGAGCTTGAAGCTCACACCAGTTGCGGCTACTACATTTTCCTCTATCATTAAGCTTCCCATATCATTTGCACCAAAAAATAGGGATATCTGTCCGATCTTTGGCCCCTGTGTCACCCAGGAGGCCTGGATATTTGGGATATTATCTAATACAATTCTTGAGATGGCCAATGTTTTTAAATACTCTACTGCCCCTACTGCCCTTATATGGTTTAAGGCAGTATTTCTAGGTTGAAATGTCCATGGAATAAATGCAGTAAATCCATGGGTCTTATCCTGCAATGCCCTAATCTTCGACATATGTTCTATCCTCTCAGCATATGTTTCAATGTGCCCAAACATCATGGTAGCGGTGGTTTTAATACCTAATCTATGAGCAATTTCCATAATATTAAGCCAGGTAGATGTATCACACTTATTTGGAGAAATTTTTTTTCTCACTCTTTCCACCAATATCTCTGCCCCACCCCCTGGGATAGAATCCAGGCCTGCATTTTTTAAACGCAACAGCGTTTCTTTAATGCTAAGGTTTGAATTTTTAGCAATATGAGTAATCTCTGGGGCAGAAAGACCATGGATATGGATGGGATATCGGCCTTTGATGCCAGAAAGCATATCCTCATAAAATCCAATATCTAAGTCTGGGTGCAATCCCCCTTGAAGCAATATCTGGATACCGCCCAGGGCTATGGTCTCCTCTATCTTTTTAAAAAGCTCCTGAAAGGAGAGAAGATATGCATTTTCTGCCTCCTTTTTTCTCCAAAATGCGCAAAATTTACAGCCAGATATACAAATATTGGTATAGTTTATATTTCTATCTACAATATAAGTGACTACAGGCTCCGGGTGCATCCTCTGCCTTATTGAGTTTGCTAGATGCCCCAAGATGAGCAAATCCCATTCAAATAGACCAGTGGCCTCTTCCTTAGTAATTCTTTCAATTCAAAACCATTTCCAACAGTAATCTCTCATCCTACTTTGGTCATTTGAATTTTGGTCATTTGATATTGTTTAGAATTTCGGATTTAGTATTTAGTGCTTTACTGCCTCATCATTTCTCAGTCTCTAAAAATTGTGTCTACCTCAATTTATTTCCAGTCAAGTATTTACTCTTCTAAAGAGTGTATCCCTTTCGACAGGCTCATGGCCTGTCTCTTTAATTAGGCCTTCTAATTCAGAGCGGGTAAGGGACTTTTCAGATATGGCACCAGCCATATGGGTAATCCTTTCCTCTATTACTGTGCCATCTAGATCATCTGCTCCAAAATTTAGGGAAATTTGTGCAAGCTTTGGGGTAAGCATAATCCAATATGCCTTGATATGGGGGATGTTGTCTAAAATAAGGCGGGAAATGGCTATGGTCTTTAAATCATCTATGCCTGTAGGGCCAGGTAAATATGAAAGCCTTGTGTTTTTAGGATGAAAAGAAAGGGGGATAAAGCAGATAAAACCGGCTGTTTCATCCTGTGCTTCCCTTAAGGCCAAAAGGTGCTCAATCCTTTCTTCTAATGTTTCCAAATGACCATACAGCAGTGTAGCATTAGTAAGGATGCCCAGGCGATGAGCAATCTTCGAAATCTCTAACCACTCCTTCCCAGACATCTTTTTCGGGCAGACCAATTTTCTTACTCTAGGGCTAAATACCTCGGCCCCTCCACCTGGTAAGGCGGTTAGGCCTGCCTCTTTCAACGCCGTTAATATCTCCTCTATAGACTTTCTAGAGATTTTTGAAAAATGGCCGATCTCTGTAGCAGTATATGCCTTAATACAGGCCTCTGGCCTTAATTTATGTATCAAATGCAATATTTCTAGATAGTAATCAAATGCTAAATCTGGATGCAATCCACCTACAATATGCACCTCATGAATAGGTTCCTTTATCCTGTTTTTAAGCTTTTCTTCAATATCTTTCAAAGAAAAGGTAAAGGCCTTTGGGTCATTTTTTGGCCTACCAAAGGCGCAAAATTTACAGAGATTTATACACACATTACTATAATTGATGTGTTGATTGTAAACATAATATGTCCTTTTTCCATGCAATCTTTCACGCACAATATTTGCCAGATAACCTACTGCCAGTAGAGGACTTTGATAGAGCCTGATGCCCTCCTCTTTCGAAAGACGCTCACCCGTTTTTACCCTGTGGTAAATATCTTCTAAGCCAGTGTTTTTAATCAGTGCCTCCATTAACTTAAGCCCTTCTTCAATATTCCTATCCAAGCATTTACCAACTTATTTATAGTTTCATCATCTGCCTTGTAGATGCCTATAGAATCTACGTAAGCTAAGGTGTAGGCTTGTAAGAACCTCTCCATCACGGCATCCAGCATAAAGGCAGCCAACTTCAAATCAATATCAGGGCGAATCTCCCCTTTCTTTTGGGCCTTTTCTAATAGGGGCAAGAGGTATTTGTGGGAGTAAAACCTTAAGGTGCTGATCAATTTTTCTCTTAATGGTACCTTGTTTTCAAAAAGGATCTTTAAATAAGTTTGATAAATAAGGGGATGCCTTTGAACAAATCTAAATCCAGTTACAAGAGAAGACCTAATTTGTTCAAACACAGAAACTTCCTTAGATTTTATTTCTTTTAAGGCATCTTTTGCCAGCCTGATTCCATAATCAAAGACATAGAGGAACAAATGCTGTTTGTCATCAAAATATTGGTATAAGGAACCTTTGGCAATGCCCACCCTCTCTACTATGGCGTTTAAACTTGCCCCCTGAAAGCCCTTTAAAGCAAACTCTGTGGCGGCTGTCTCCAAGATGCGCCTTTGTTTTTCTAAGGGAAGTGCCAAAAATGTCTTCTTAGGTTCAATCTCTTTCATATGACCAAGTGGTCATATTATAATAAAAAATAAAATTGTCAACCATTGTTTGGCTAATCATTACGTGTTATAAATGAATAATGTTAAGTTTAGAGCAAAGGCAACTTTTATTAAACATTGCCCGTGATGCTATTAGGGCCCGCTTAGAAAACAAATCCCTCCCCAAAATAGAGGTTCAAGATGAAGTCCTAAAGAGACCTTGTGGTGCCTTTGTAACCCTAAATAAATCCGGACAACTAAGGGGCTGTATTGGTTCTCTTCATGCAGAGAGGCCACTTTATCTTACCATTCAAGAGATGGCTACAGAGGCCGCATTTCATGACCCAAGGTTTCCATCACTTTCTAAGGTAGAGCTTTCGCTAATTGAGATTGAAATCTCTGTATTGTCCCCACTTCGTCCCATAAAAGACCCAGAGGAGGTTGAGGTTGGAAGGGATGGTATATATTTGGTTATGGGCTTTAATAGAGGCGTACTACTTCCCCAGGTAGCTACAGAATATAATTGGGACAAATATACATTTTTAGACCATACCTGCTTAAAGGCAGGCCTTCCACCAGGTTGTTGGAAGAAGGGGGCAGAGATCCATGTCTTTGAGGCCGAGGTATTTAGTGAGAAGTAAGTAATAATCTTAATACCTATCTTATTGCGATTCTTACCTTCAAGAAATAAAAAAATATTGTTATTAAGGATGACAAGGTTTGGGGCTCCAAAGGGACGTAACCCCTTTGTATAATGAGTCCAGAACTTCTTGTATTTATTTACTAAGAGCCTTTTTTCAGAGTTCTCTATTTTTTGCTTGACAAATTCCTAAGAGTGGGATAAAGTGGAAGTATGGGACAAAAATTCCCAAGTAGTGTATTTAGAGGCCGTTATTTTCATTTGATAGACGAGAAGGGAAGGTTGAGCGTCCCTGTGCAGTTTCGTGAGGTCTTAAAGAAAGTATACAAGAAAGAAAAGTTGACACTTACTGGTTTGGACTATTCCCTCGTGGCTTACCCTTTGCCAGAATGGCTAAAAATCGAGGAAAAGCTGAATAATTTATCTGAGATTAAGCCAGAAGTGAGAGACTTTCGACTACTGTTCATCTCTGGCGCAGTTGAATGTGATTTTGATCGACAGGGGAGGATTCTCATTCCACCTGCTTTACGTAAACATGCAGATTTGAAAAAGGAGGTAGTAATCGCTGGCAATCTAAAAAATTTTCAGATTTGGGACAGGAATAGGTGGGAAGAAAAAGTGAAAAGGGTTATAGAGAATTTTGAAAAAATCAGTGAAGTAGTGGGTGATTTAGGTTTATAACTTGAAGGAGGTTTTTCATCAGCCTGTACTTACAGAGGAAGCGATTTTCTATCTTAACTGTGAGCCAGGTAAGGTGTATGTGGATGGAACTATAGGAGGAGGTGGGCATGCTAGTGCCATTTTAGAAAGGACGGCCCCAAATGGATTTTTGTTGGGTATAGACTGGGATATGGAGGCAATCAAACAATCTGAAAGGAAATTGAGGTCATATCAAGGTAGGTATCGGCTGTTGCATGAAAATTTTGCTCATCTAACGCATGTACTGGAGGCATCCCCATGGAAGAAAGTAGATGGGATTCTTTTAGACCTGGGAATCTCCTTTCACCATTTGAATGAGCCCCAACGTGGTTTTAGTTTTTTAAAAGAAGGTCCTCTAGATATGAGGATGAATAGACAAAGTAGGCTTACTGCTGGTGAAATTGTAAATCGATTTTTACAAAGAGAATTAACTGAGATCATTCATGAATATGGGGAGGAAAGATGGGCAGCCAGAATTGCTAAACATATTGTAAAGGCGAGAAAAAAGATGTTTATAGAGACCACACTTCAACTTTCAAAGATTGTGGCAGAGGCTATTCCAAAAAGATATTGGCCGCGCAGAATCCATCCTGCAACTAGGACATTCCAGGCCCTTCGTATTGCAGTTAATAGAGAGATAGAAAATTTAGAGAATTTTTTAAAACATGCCATTGATTTACTTAAACCCAAAGGTAGACTAGTCATAATCTCTTTTCATTCTCTAGAAGATCGCTTAGTAAAAAGATATTTTCGCAATTGGGCCAAAGAAAGGCTTATTAAATTGTTAACAAAAAGGCCCATAGTGCCTACTGTGCAAGAAATTAAAAAGAATCCACATGCAAGAAGCGCAAAGCTAAGGGCTGTAGAAAAAGAAGGGTGAAAAAAAGATGGCAACCGCCATTTGGGCTAGAGATAATCGATACATAAAAACTGTAAAAAGACATTGGCAGATAAGCTGGATATTCGTTTTTGTATTATCTGTCATCCTAATAGGTTTTGTCTATGTAACCTTAAGTATGAAAAATATTCAGACAGGCTTTGAAATTTCAAAGGCATTGCAATTCCAAAAAGAGCTCAAGGAGGCCAATCACAAGCTTAAATCAGAGTGGGCACGTCTTATCTCACCTCAAGTTTTAAGTAGTAAGGCAAAGGCATTAGGGTTTACTCATCCAGAAAAGATCATCAAGATAGAGCGCTGAAAGCGCTCATCCTGCGGCTTTGCCGTAGGGGGAAAGGAAAAAAGAGATGCATATCCTTTAATTCTGCGCCAAAGGCGCAGAGGAGGGTTTTTGGCCCTCTTTTATGGGTCGGTGTAAGAAGTGACAATAAAAACAAGAGTTATTTTGGTCTTAGGCCTTCTTGCCACCCTAGGGAGTATTATCCTGGGGCAGGCCTTTAGATTTCAAGTCGTCGGTCAAGTCCAAAAAACAAAAGCCTCCGAGTTTCCTCTTCACCCAAAAAGGGGTATTGTTTATGATAGACATAAGGAAGTATTAGCCATTGCTCTAGATACACCTTCCATTTATGCTTGTCCGTATCAAATAGAAGACCCCCAAAAAGCAGCGGCTTTTTTGAGTAAAGTCCTCCATTTAGAGAAGAAGGCACTTTTAAAAAGGTTAAAAAAAGATGGAAATTTTGTGTGGGTTAAACGCTGGATATCAAATAAAGAGCTAAGGAGGATAGAGAAACAGGGATTAAAAGGTATTGGAATTTTTAAGGAAAGTCGACGTTATTACCCTCATAAGCATTTAGCAGGGCAGGTTCTGGGATTTGTGGGAATTGATGGGTATGGACTAGAGGGGATAGAGAAACAATTTGACCATTATTTGAAAGGGAAGAGCGGATATTATTATGGCATAAAAGATGCCCGCGGCAGGGTCGTTACCTCACCCAAAATCCCTATTAAGCCTGCCAAAGATGGTTGCAACCTTTTTCTTACTTTGGATCATAGAATTCAATATGCCGCAGAAGAGGCCTTGGCAAAGATGGTAAAAAAATGGCATGCTAAGGCTGGTCATGCTATAATCCTTGTACCTCAAACTGGTGAAGTACTTGCATTGGCTAATTATCCTTTATTTAATCCAAATGAGTTCAGAAAGGCAAAACCAAGAGACTATCGGAACCGTGTAATTAGCAATGCCTTTGAACCGGGCTCCACTTTTAAGGCCATTTTGGCTGCAGCAGCCTTAGATAAAGGAGTTTTAAAGCCGCATAATATAGTTTATGGTGAAAATGGCCAGTATAAAATAGATGATGCCATAATTCATGACATAAAACCATTCGGTTGGCTTTCTATAGAGCAGGCAATTGTCTATTCTAGCAATATTGGTGCGGTAAAGATTGGACAAATCCTTGGCCAAAAGGTATTTTATGAATATATTAAAAAGTTTGATTTTGGCCAAAAGACAGGTATAGACTTAGGGGGAGAGGCTAAGGGACTCTTACGACCTGTAGAGACATGGAGAAGGGTGGACGCAGCCACTGTCTGTTTTGGACAAGGTATATCAGTGACTGCCTTACAACTAGCTACAGCCTATGCAGCCATGGCCAATGGCGGGAAACTGGTAACACCATTTATTGTGAAAGAAATAGTGGATGCTGAAGGGGGAGTAGTAAGGGTCTTTCAACCAAAGGTAAAGCAGCAGGTAATCACTGAAAAAACAGCGAGACGTTTAAGAAAAATCTTAAGGCGAGTAGTGGTGGAGGGCACAGGGGAGATGGCAGAAATCACTGGTTATGAAATAGCAGGTAAGACTGGTACAGCACAAAAGCCAGGTAAAGGAGGCTATCATAAAAATAAAGCAATTTCTTCATTTGTGGGATTTTTCCCAGCCAATGATCCAAAAGTTGTAATTGCTGTTGTTATTGATGAACCTCATCCCATCACCTATGGCGGCATTGTAGCTGCCCCCGTATTTAAGCAGATTGCTTGGGACATTATCTGGAGGTGGAATTTATCTCCATGCTTTTATCCTATAGAAGCAAGCAAGACCAAATATTTACAAGCAAAGCATGTTCCCAAAAAAGACTAATATAATGGCGATATTTAAAGTCTATGAAACTGAAAAATTTAATAAATAATATAGAGATTTTAGGAATAAAGGGGGATCTTGAAACAGAAGTTTATGGGGCTGCTTCTCATAGTAATCATGTAAGTCCTGGAGGGATATTTTTTGTATTAAAGGGACAAAAGACCCATGGGCGATATTATTTAGCAGAGGCTATAAATAATGGGGCAAGGGTTATCATATCTGATGAGCCACTTTATGATTGCCCCGAGGGAGTAACGCTTATTCAAGTGCCGAGTGTTCGGGAGGCAATGGGGAAAATAGCTGCCAAGTTTTATGGTCATCCCGCAAAATATATGACACTAGTAGGTATTACGGGCACAAATGGTAAGACTACTACAAGTTATTTGATAGCCTCTATATTAAATAAAGCAGGTTTTAAAGTAGGAATTATTGGCACAATTGGCTATACGTATTGTGGCAAGAATATATCTGCTCCAATGACTACACCAGAAAGTGTGGAATTACAAAAATTATTAAAAGAGATGCTGGATGCAGGTATAACCCATGTAGTGATGGAGGTTTCATCCCACGCCCTGGCCCGTAAAAGAGTAGCAGGTTGTGGTTTTAAAATAGGTCTATTTACTAATCTCTCTCGGGATCACTTGGATTTTCATAAGGATATGAAGGCCTATTTTTATTGCAAAAAGAGATTGTTTACTGATTATCTAGATGGGATTGGAATAATTAACAAGGAAGATAATTATGGAAAAAAACTGTTAAACCTAGATATTCCTTTTATTACTTATGGCTTAAATCGTGCAGATATTACAGCAAAGGTGATAAAAATGGATTTAGATGGCACTGAGGCAGAAATAGGCACTCCTAAAGGGGCATTTAATATAAATACATTACTTTTAGGTATGCCTAATCTGGCTAATATAATGGCTGCTACAGGTGCAGCCTTGTGTTTAGGCATAGACCTTATAGATATTAAGGCTGGTATAGAGGCGGTTTCTCATGTGCCTGGCCGTCTGCAAAGAATATTCAAAAATGGGATTGAAGTCATTGTGGATTATGCCCATACCCCTGATGCCTTAAGGTGTGCACTTTCTACTTTACGAAAATTTTGTTCAAGTCGATTAATCACTGTATTTGGATGTGGTGGGGAGCGCGATAGGGGAAAACGCAAAATCATGGGAGAAATTGCGGGTAAATTAAGTGATTTAGTCATTATTACAAATGATAACCCTAGGACTGAACCACCAGAACAGATTACTAGGGAAATAGAAATAGGATTAAAGCATTGTAAAAGCCCTTATTTTATTATTTATGACCGAAAAATGGCTATTCGTTCTGCAATAAAAAAGGCAAGGAGGGGGGATATGGTGCTTATTGCAGGCAAGGGTCATGAAACCTATCAGATTTTAGGTGAAAAGAGTTGTCCATTTAGTGATATAGAGGAGGTAAAAAAGGCATTAGATGCGGAAGGCTTGCATTTGGAAATGGGATGATATTTTGAAGGCTACAAGTGGCGTTTTGGTTAAAAAGGGAGCCTTTTCTCATTGCTCAGGAGTTAGTACAGATTCAAGGGTATTAAACAAAGGGGATCTTTTTATTGCCATAAAAGGTACTCAATATGATGGTCATGGGTTTATCCCTTCGGCTATTAAGAAGGGGGCCGCTGGGATAATAATGGATAAGTATCCAGATGAAATGCCTCATTTTGAAGGGGCGGTAATTAAGGTAGACAACACTGTAAAGGCATTGGGCAATTTGGCCAGATATCACCGTATGAAATATAGAATTCCTATTGTAGCTATAACAGGCAGCAATGGGAAGACCACTACCAAGGAAATGACAGCACATATTTTAAGTCTT
Organism: Syntrophobacter sp. DG_60; assembly: GCA_001304365.1. Next base: position 15,951 of record LJNA01000028.1, read on the forward strand.
TCTAAAAGGGTTTTAAAAAATGAGGCAAACTATAACAACTATGTAGGAGTTCCTTTCACATTATTGGCTATGGATGGCTCACATGAAATAGGTGTCATAGAAATAGCCACCAATCAACCAGGGGAGATAGACTATTTGGCCAGCATAGTCATGCCAGAAATTGGGGTAATTACCAGTATTCACCCAGTTCACCTAAGAGGATTAAAGGATATAGAAGGTGTCAAAAAAGAAAAGGGAAGTTTACTGAAATACATTGATAAGTTTATCTTTAATGCGGATGATAATAAAGTGGTGAGTTTAAGCAGGAAGTTCTCAGGGGAGAAAGTAGGCTTTGGCATAAAATGTGGTAAAGTAAAGGCTAAAGACATTAATGAAAACGGCCTCTCTGGTACTGCGTTTACACTTTGTTTAACTGGTAAATATTTAAATGTGAAATATCCTATCTTGGGAAGGCATCAAATATACAATGCACTGGCTGCTGCAACAGTGGCCCGGATTTTAGACATCTCTCCTTTATTAATTAAAAAAGGGCTAGAGACATTTGTTCCTATAAAGGGACGATTGAATATCTTCAAAGGAAAAAATGGTGTTTGGATTTTAGATGACAGTTACAATGCCAATCCCCAATCTGTGCTTTCTGCCTTAGAAGTGCTAAAGGGACTGCCCGGGGAAAAGATTGTTGTTTTAGGTGATATGCTTGAATTAGGAGAGGCGGGGGAGGCATGGCATGAAAAAATAGGGAAAGCTGTTGCTTGTGTATCACCTAACTATTTCATTGTATTTGGCCATTATAAAGAAAGTTTAATTAAAGGGGCCTTAGGTGCCGGGCTATCATCAAAAAAGACCCTTAAGGCCAATAGCCATAAAAATATTCTGTTGATTTTAAAAAAGATTAGTAAAAAAGACGATATATTGTTGATAAAGGCCTCCCATGCTTTGGGATTTGAGAGGCTGGTTAGTGCCTTAGCTGAGGAAAGATAATGCTTTATCATTTACTCTATCCCTTACACTCATATTGGTTTGGTTTTAACGTCTTCCGTTACATAAGTTTTAGGACCGCCTGCGCTGCCCTAACAGCTCTTTTACTTTCCCTTATTTTACTTCCTTATTTTATTCGTTATTTTAAAAACACTGGGATTGGACAATCGATAAAAGATTATGGACCCATAACTCACAGAAATAAGAAGGGCACCCCTAATATGGGGGGCATCCCCATTCTTATTTCTATATTCATAAGCACATTACTCTGGGCAAATTTAGCTAATGGATTTGTTTGGACATTTGTGGTTTGTTGTATTCTGTTTGGCTTTATTGGCTTTATAGATGATTATAAAAAAATCGTTCAAGGAAGAGGGAAGGGGCTAAGCATCAAGATAAAACTTTTCTATCAAACTTTAGCTGCCCTATGTTTAGGCATTATTTTAATTGAAAAAATAGGTCTATCTACTAAGCTATATGTCCCATTTTTTAAGCAATTTACCCCAGATTTCGGTATGTTATATTATATATTTATCATGATGGTAATTGTAGGGGCATCAAATGCAGTCAATTTAACAGACGGCCTAGATGGTCTGGCCATTGGCCCTTTGGCCATTTCTGTTAGTGCTTATTTAGCACTTTCCTATATCGCGGGCAATATTAAGATGGCAGAATATCTTCAAGTTGCCTATATTCCTGGTGTAGGAGAGATAGCCGTAGTCTGTGGGGCGATAGTTGGGGCAGGCCTGGGATTTCTCTGGTATAATGCCTACCCTGCCGAGATCTTTATGGGGGATGTGGGTTCTCTCTCTTTAGGTGCTGCCTTAGGCACTGTAGCGGTAATGATCAAACAAGAGTGCCTTCTCCTAATTATAGGCGGTTTATTTGTTATTGAAGCTTGTTCTGTCTTAGCACAAATAGTCTATTTTAGATTTACAGGTGGGAAGCGCATTCTGAAGATGGCCCCATTGCACCATCATTTTGAATTAAAGGGATGGGCAGAGCCAAAAATCATTGTCCGTTTTTGGATTATTGGTATTATTTTGATATTGGCAGCATTAAGTACTTTAAAGTTGAGGTAGGATGAGGTTAAGCCGTAAAAAGGCACTAGTAGTAGGCTTAGGAAACACTGGGTTAGCCTTAGCAAAGTTTTTGATTGCCAAAGGAGCAAGGGTGGCTATCTCAGATAAAAAGCCAGTTTCTGCATTAAAGGGGCAGATTAGAAGGCTTAAAGACATAGACTTTAAGCTACAGTGTGGAGGCCATTATCTCAAGACATTTTTAGGGGCTGATTTGATTGTACTTAGCCCTGGAGTTCCTCCCAGTTTAACTCCAATAGAGGCAGCCAGAACCAGTGGCATTCCTGTCTTAAGTGAATTGGATTTAGCCTCACATTTTTTAAAAGCCCCTATTATTGCCATAACAGGCACTAATGGTAAAACCACTACAACAACCCTTATAGGAAAAGTGCTTAAGGCCAATGGCTTTAGGGTATGGGTGGGTGGAAATCTCGGTAGGTCTATAATAGATGCAGCTTCATTAGATAATCTCGATTACATTGTGGCTGAAGTGAGTAGTTTTCAATTAGAAATCACTAAGAAATTCCACCCCTATATTGGTCTACTTTTAAATGTTTCAAAAGACCACCTAGATCGTCATGGGAACCTAAGCCAATATCTTCATTGTAAAAGCAGACTATTTGGTGTTCAGACTGAAAATGACTGGGCCATATTAGATAACGACAATCCTGATATAGCCAGTATTCCTACTTTGGGTAGGAAGGTATTCTTTAGCGATAAAAAAGAATTATCCCCTGGTGCATATTTAAGGGATGGACATATTTTTGCCTGCCTTAATAGTTTAAGATGGCAGTTAAACATTGAATCATTAAGGCTATTAGGAAAACATAATTATAAAAACATTATGGCTGCTCTTTTGGTTGCTCAAATTATAGGTTGTGGATTCAATGCCACAGAAAAAACAATTTATAATTTTAAAGGATTACCGCACCGATTAGAGTGGATTAAGGCCATAAATGGTATCAATTTTTATAATGATTCTAAGGGTACAAATGTAGGGGCAACCATTGCTGCCTTAGAGAGCCTAAATCCACCTATCGTTTTGATTGCAGGTGGGCTCTCGAAAGGACAGAAGTTTGAGCCTTTACGGGAGATTGTAAGAAAAAAGGTGAAGGCTACCATTTTAGTTGGGGAGGCCAAAGAGGCGATTGCACAGGCATTAGATGGTGCTACCTTTATAATAAAGGTCTCTAGTTTGAAAGAGGCTGTATTAAAGGCCATGGATTGGGCAGAAAATAGGGGAAATGTTTTGTTTTCACCTGCCTGTGCAAGTTTTGACATGTTTAGGGATTATAAGGAAAGGGGAGTGGTCTTTAAAAAAATTGTAAATGAATTTGATAAATTAAGAATGACAAATGACAAAGCCCAAATGCCAAATCAAGCTCAAAAATCCAGAAGTTTAAAGTTTTAAGTGTTAAGTAGAAAACAAAGGCGAAACAGGCAGGAAAGGCAAGAGGGGGGAAAACTTAATACTTAAAACTATTTTTGGCATTTGGGCTTAAATAAGAGAGTATTTTTTAGATGAGATTAAGACTTAATATAGACTATTGGCTCCTTATTGTGACCTTAATCTTAATAGGTTTGGGGTTAATTATGGTCTTAAGCAGTAGTTTTGCCATTGCCCAAAAAAGATACCATGATCCTTATTTCCTTTTTAATCATCAATTGATGCATGCTATACTAGGCATAACCCTAATGATAGGGGTCAGTAAAGTCCCGTATCAACTCTATAACCGCTTTACCTACCCCTTACTTTTTTTAGGCCTAATAAGTCTCTTTTTGGTCTTTGTCCCTGGCATAGGCCGTGAATTAAATAACGCCTCACGCTGGATCAGAATAGGACCCCTTACCATTCAGCCATCGGAGTTTTTAAAATTGGCCATAATAATTTATCTTGCAAAGGCAATCAGCAGAGGAGAGCACATCATAAAATCATTTTCTTTAGGCATAATTCCGCCTTTTATGATTTATACCCTTATAGGCGTGCTACTATTGATGGAACCAGACATGGGGACTGCGGTGCTATTAGCAGGCATTATGTTCATTATGCTACGCCCCTTATCGAATTAGGCGGTGGTTGGCCTTCTTATGGCCTGAGCAGGACCCTTTAGGTATTGGTTATCCCGTTTTGCACTCTAAGACGGCTTTTGCCTTGGGAGGGGTATTTGGAATGGGATTGGGTGCTAGCAAAGAGAAGCTTTTTTATTTGCCAGAACCTTGCACCGATTATATATTTT
>LJNA01000029.1 GCA_001304365.1 Syntrophobacter sp. DG_60
TCCACACCGTACACCAACACCGTGCCCATATAATGAAGAAACTGAACCTGAAGAGAACTGCCGACCTGGTAAAATACGCCATCAGCAAGGGGTATACCTCGACCACCACTTAAAAGTCATGCACTTACAAGCTCTCCAAACATAATCTCCACAGCCCTCATATTGCCAAAATTAAACAGGTTTGAGGTGTAAGACGGAATAGGTTACTTAGGATATGAAAGCAGAAAAAACACCGCAGAAATATCGGGCGTAAATTAGGAATAGCTAATAAGAATGTTAACTTAGCTTCCTTTTTACACACACTCTGACACTCACTTAGCTTGAATGAGTACAAACAGTACTCATTGTCTACTCAATAAATACTCGTTGACTTAAGACTAAGAGACGGGTAGTTGTATATAGGCTTTGGGGCTTCGTAAAAGCAACAAAAAGAAGGGTTAGCCATTTCAGTGGATTAATACAGGAACCAGGCCATATAGTCCCTGACGAAGCAAAAGAGTAAAAACCGAAGTAGTGATAATTATGTTAAGGGCTTTTGAACTGAAAACTTTATCTATTTTTTCAATATTGCTGTTCTTTACCAAATTAAAGTGCCACCATCTCAAATTCAGGTATTTCGAAGCCCAAAATCAGGGATTTCCCGATTGATTTATGGATTTATCTTTTATATGTGAAGGAAAGCTAAATACGGTGGCAGAGAGAATCTCATTAATTCATTAATAAGGAAGACAAAGTATGAGTTATTTAGTTGTTGTTACCTTTGACATAGAAAATGCAGTCCCTGACGATTACTTGTGTATAAAAGAAAAGTTAAAAAATGTCGGGCTACATGACTCCCTGGTCGCAGATAATGGTAGGAAGTATAATTTACCCAAGACAACATTTGCAGAGAAAATTGAAGGTTCTAGTGCAGATGCAATTCGGGATGACATTTGTAACCAAGTAAAAAATGTTTTTGGAGAGTGCGGAGTTAAAGGAAAAATTCTCGTTTCCGTTGGTGAAGATTGGGCATGGGGCATCCGATACCCATAAGCACCTAGCCCAGGCATCAGGTTGATTTTGTAGACAAGAGCACTTCCTTTTACAAGCCTAAAAAGCATCCCCACAGTCCCATATTGTTAAAATTAGGTAGGGTTGAGGTGTGAGCTAATAAAATAGGTCATCTAATATGATTTCTCTAAAAGCTTTAGAAAAAAATCGGGGCTAAGTGCAGAAGGATAGTATGTTTAAGTCAATTCAATCTTCATCATGGTTGGACTTATCCGTTCCCCTTTGCATCTGGGACAACGAGATGGACTCGTAAACTTAGATCGCCCCTTGAATTTAAAGCCGCAATCATTGCATTCTGATGGGAATATACGTATTTTGTGGCGGGAAGAAATCGACCTTCTAATATGCTCCAAGTCATCCAGGACAATACTAACTTTTACTTCAAATTCTCTAGCTAAATCGTGAACAGACCAACGTTTCCGCTGTAATAGACTAACCATATGCTGTCTGCGGGTTTTCTCAAACTCCATGCCCTTACCCTTCGCAACTAAAACCTTACTCACGACAATAAGCTGTAATAACAACATAATTTTATGTCATATGGTCAATCATTGCAAATGACTGTTAATGACTTTTTGATACAGAACTATTTAATTGCTTTATCCAAGTACCTCTCTATAACCCCTAAAAGCATCCCCATAGCCTTTGTATTGGCAAAATTAGACAGGGGTGGGGGCTAAGATGATAAATATGTCATCTAATGCCACATCGTCTTTCTGGAAGTGAGTAGTATCTGAGGTTAAATTAGCAGTAGGAATTTTTAACGGATTGTGGTATTTAAAATGCGGAGGCTTAATTTATACAAAGGATAGACTTGGAGGTGTTGAGGTAAGAAAGTCTTTTTTCAGGTCAAGATTGAGTAAAGGTTTACTTATATGAATAACCTCAGACTTTTTATTGTTTTTTTGTTGATAACCTTTTCTTCTGGTTGTGCTAACAGAGACCACGTTTATGAAAGTTTGTATGAAGGCTTGGAAGCGAGGGAGCGTATCGTCAATCCTGAACGACCTAAACCACCTGATGACCCGCCCATGAACTATCAACAATACAAATGGGAAAGGGAAAAACTACCGCCTGCAAAACAATTTGGTGTTGCAATGGCTCAGGAGGCAACCAAAGTAAGTGTTAAAACAATGCCTCCCGTTGTTGTAAAAACTGTACCCCAAGCGGGAGCCACTGATGTTGACCCAAGCATTACTGAAATTCGGGTTACTTTCAGCAAGGATATGATGACACAACAGATGTGGTCGTGGGTTAAGTTTTCAGATGAGACATTCCCCAAAATTACAGGAGAGATACGGTATTTGGAAGATAAGAGGACATGTGTTGCACCAGTCAAATTGGAACCTGGAAAAACCTATGTAATATGGTTCAATTCAAGCAAATTTAATTCCTTTAGAGATGAGGACAATAATCCAGCTATTCCATATCTATTGGTATTTCAGACACGAAAATGAGGGTACAGCTAGTAACGCTGTTCAAAATTTCTAGGAAAATAGGAGAGTTTCGAAGCCCAATTACTGCATATTCAATGCACAAGGGTGCGGTTTTTAATATTTTCAATAGCCTCTAATGCAATCCCTTCTAATTCCTCTGTTTCTCTGCTTGCTATATCCTCTAATGTAGGGATAATTTCTGGGGTCCCAATCAACCCTAATATATAAAGGATATCACCCCTATCCCTTTTATCAGGCAACTTTAACATAGATAAAAGTTTAGGGATTATATTCTCTATTAGGGCGGGGGCCTCTTTAGAAATTTCCTCTAACACTACCATTGTGCCAATACGAGAGGGGAGCTCTAAGTCCAATAATAGATTAAGAAGTGCATCAGGTATTTCCCTTTTTTCTAAACACAACTGTACTACCCTTTTTGCCCTGGCCTCTTTAAGCAGTGATTTAAATACGGTGCTATCATAGATTTTTTTACTGGCCTTAATTATCCAATCAATTATATCCTTTACCTCTTTTTTTACTAAGATATAGTCTTCGTTAATAATAACCGTAGGAGTGGCAGTTATTTGATAATGTTTTTTCATTTTTGGATAAAGGTCTATATCAATGATGTATGTCTTAATTAGCCTGTTTACTATGGCTGCCTGATTAGAAAAATTGACTGCCCATGGGCAAAGGGGAGAAGCCTTAGATACCATTACCTTTATGTTTAAAGATGAGGTAATTTTCTTTAGTGCCTCATAGTCATTTTCTTCAAGCTCGGTTTTGCCTATAGCTATTGCCTTTATGGCTGAGAAAAAAGGTGGCCACCATTCATCCACAGGCATCGCAAGATAATAAATATTATCCAGTTTTAATGCCGGATATCCTACCAGTATCTCCTTGCTATACTCTAGGCTTAAATGATGTATTGCCTTGGTTAGCTGATTGCAAAATTCCTCAAGTTTTAAAAATACCTTCTTTTGTCTACCGTTTATCAATATTAACTTTATAGGATTTTGCCAATCAATTTCCTTTAAGGAATTTAACTGTTCAATGGACAGCATTTGCTTTAATCTCATTATATAGTTAGTTGCAAAATTTGACAAAATTTTCAACTATCGATTTTGCAAGCTGTACAGGCTCAAGCTGCTTTTCTAGCTAGATCAATTTACAAATTTCAGGGGTCTAACCTTTGAAATAGAAACATAGTCTTTATCGTTATGCATTAGTATGAGATCATGATCTAGGGCGTTTTGGGCAATTAGGCAATTAATGCTACTTGAGATAATTAATCCTTTTCGGCGGCAATCAATATAGATACTGGCTGCATCTTCATAAAAAGCTATTTCACTTCTAAGGTTATAAAACTTTTGGCTACTAAGATAGTCTTTTAAGATTTTAAATTCCTTATAATCCCTTGCCCCTTGCAATACTTCCATATAAATAATCTCATTAATGCCAAAGGGAATTCCTTGATCTATAAGAGTTTGGAATTTTTCTGCAGGTTTGGTCTGTTCACCTCGCAAATAATCAATAAGAACAGATGTATCAATTAGATACATTTAATTTTTTCCTTTCATCTCCCCCAATTCTTAATGTTTTATAATTGTATCCCTCTGCAAATTTTATTTTTCCACGGATTTTGCTTAGATTTTTTCTACTTCGAGCTGCTATGAATTCTTTCAAGGCCTCGTGAATAAGCTCTTTTTTGGTTTTGGCTTTGGAAAGCCTAAATGCCTTTTTAAGAAGGTTATCGTCCAAGACGATATTGGTTCTCGACATTTTTACACCTCCTTTGATGTATGATTATACACATCTAAGATCTTTTGTCAATACACCTCCCCCATAGCACTAAATGGAAGGTATCTACTAGATATCCTTGAGATGAACTTAATAGCGATGAATTGCAAGATTAGTTTAGTTGTTTAAAGAGGATAAATAGAGACGAATAGAGATTTGTGGAAGATTAAGAAATAAAGGAAGAAAGATCGAATTACAAATTAGCCAATTACTTCTAACAGCCCTTTGATAACGCTGGAGGCTTCTTCAGGGGTTACTTCTCCAGCTTTTTTCTCCTTAAATGCTCTGAGGATATAGTCCGAATCCGAGTTATTATTTGCATAATTTGGGTTCATTGAGTATAAAAGAGCATTAGGGACATTTAAATCCATGTTGATAATGGCCATTGAAACCTCTTGTGATGAAACAGCGGTTGCTATATTAGAAGATGGAAGAAGGATGAGGTCTAATATAGTTTATTCTCAGGTTGCTGTTCATAGGCCCTATGGAGGGGTTGTTCCAGAATTGGCCTCAAGAAGGCATGTTGAGGTAATTTTGCCTACTGTTAAAGAGGCATTGAAAATAGCCAAAGTAAAGTTGTCTCAAATAGATGCTTTTCCCGTAACACAAGGGCCAGGATTGGTGGGCTCACTGTTAGTAGGGATTTGTTTAGCCAAGGCATTTTCTTATAGCTTAAATAAACCACTAGTTTCTGTAAATCATTTAGAAGGGCATCTTATGGCCATCTTTTTGGAAAAAGAGATAGAATTTCCCTTTATTGGCATGGTAATCTCTGGGGGCCATACAAATCTTTACCTAGTAAAAGATTTCTTAAAATTTCGGGGGTTGGGGCAGACACTGGATGATGCGGCTGGTGAGGCCTTTGATAAAGTGGCAAAGTTACTAAATCTTCCTTATCCAGGAGGGTCTTCTATAGAAAAATTAGCAAGAAAGGGGAATCCTAAGGCTATCTCTTTTCCAAGACCCATGTTGACTAAGGGTAAATACAATGTGAGTTTTAGTGGATTAAAAACAGCCGTAGCTACTTATCTTAAAAAGCACCCAAAGGTGTTGCCCCACAATGTAGCCGCCTCTTTTCAAGAGGCCATTGTAGATGTATTAACACAAAAGGCCATAAAAGCAGCCCTTGACCTTAATGTGCCCCGTTTGGTGATAGCCGGTGGGGTAGCTTCAAATGAAAGATTGAGGCATAAAATGAAAATGGCTGCAGAAACTCATTCATTAAACATTTATTTTCCTTCACCTTCGCTTTGTACAGATAACGCAGCCATGATTGCTATAGCTGGTTATAATCATCTTAAAAATGGGGATTTGGCATCCTTAGAGTTTGATGCCATTTCTCGCACACTTTTCCATGGTCACTTTACATAGACTATTAAGGCAATATGGCTTAAGGCCTAAAAAGAAGTTAGGTCAGCATTTTCTTATCAATCCATTTACAGCAAAGCAAATAGTAGATGCAGCAGGCATTAATTCAGTTGATATAGTAATAGAGATTGGGGCAGGGCTAGGTGCCCTTACCATTCCTTTGTCAAAAAAAGCAAAAAAAGTAGTGGCCATTGAATATGACCAAAAATTGGCGGATGCCCTTAAAAAGGAGATTGAAAAAATAGGTATTAAAAATGTAGATATCTGGTTAGGTGATGCATTAAAATTTGATTATTACAATATTGCTAAAAGATATGATAAAAAGATAGAAATTGTTGGGAACCTTCCTTATTATATTAGTGGGCCACTGCTTTTTCTCTTCTTAAAGAACAGAGAAAGCGTGTCAGGAATCAGTATCATGTTGCAAGAAGAGGTGGTAAGACGCCTAATAGCAAGACCGGGTTGCAAAGATTATGGTATTTTAGCAATTGTCTTTAATTTATTTGCAAAAATAGAAAATCTATTACATCTATCACCAGAAAGTTTTTATCCGGTGCCAAAAGTGGGATCTGATGTCATAAAAATTATTTGGAAAGAAGGAAAAATATTAAGTGAGGCTGAAGAAAATGGATTTATTAGTTTCCTAAAGGCTGCATTTTCTCAAAGACGAAAAACCATCTACAATTCCTTAAGGCAGAAAGTCATAATGCCTCAAGAGCGGCTTAAGACAATATTAGATGATTTTTCTGTTTCTAATTTGCGTCCTGAGCAGATAGCACCCCTTGTTTATCTGAAGATGTATAAAATATTTAGAGCATTTTTAGCTTGATTATTTTGAAATAGTATTTTATATATGGTTTTGTAATGTCAAATAAGAGGAGGGATTTTCTAAAACAGCTCTGTAAAGACTTTGGTATAGATATCCTTTATGTATTTGGCAGTCGGGCGAAACAAGTAAGAGATTGGATAGCAGGAAAAGGAGAAATTATCTCCTCTGCTTCCTCAGATGTGGATATTGGGGTAAGACTACTGCCTGGAAGACGCCTTAGATTTAAAGAAAAGACATCTCTAGTCATAGCCTTAGAGGATTTTCTAGGTATAAATAAATTAAATTTAGTGGTTATTCCAGAAGCCGACCCCTTCTTGGCCGCTAATATCATCTATGGGGAAAGATTATTTTTCCGCAATGAATATGAAGCAGATGAATATGAGCTCTATATCTTGAGGAGGGCAGGGAACTTGCCCTTGCTTGAAAAGGAAAGACCCGAGTTTATCTTTGGGAAAAATTGATATGGGGAAAAGGGCCTTTTTTAAGATAGCAGTATATCGGTCCAGATTATGCAAATAGCAACGTTGTTTACTCTGGGGCTTTGCCCCAGACCCCAATTTGCCCAAAATGGAATTCATTTTTAAAACAAAGAATAAGTTAATCTTTAATGTAAACCCAAATTATTGGATACTTTGGGTTCAGGTTTTATTTTTTCTCATCTTTGCAACAGCTTGTGGGGGGAAACCTAAGCCCAATTTTATATTTCCTGAAACACTCCCCAATCTTTACCTTATTAAACTTATTAAGGGTAAAAAAGCCATAGAGGAGATAAATAAGTTACATGGCAAGCAGATTCATATAGAAAATGGATTTATTGCCTATTATAGAGGCAGCTATGAACAGGGGAATTGGAGGGAATCCACTATCTGGCTGTCTGAAGCAGATAATGAACAAATGGCTCTTAAACAGACTAAAATCATGATGGACAGGATAAAGGATAATCCTAAGACACCATTTCACCATTTCAAAGAAAGAACTAGTGAAGAGATAAAGGTATACACCTTTTGGGGTATGGGGGGAGCCCATGCTGTTTTTCAAAAGGGAAAGCAGGTTTATTGGATAAGTGCTACAGAGGATGTCTTTGAGCCTGTTTTAAGGGCAATGCTTAAGACAGCTAGAAAATTTTCAAGAAAGCAAGATGGGAATTAAAAGTATCTTAGTACCAACAGATTTTTCTAAATGTTCTGAGGCTGCCCTAAAGTATGCATTATACCTAGCTGAAAAGTTTGAGGCTGAAGTAGTGGTGTTAAATGTGATTAATCAGAGTCATTTGGCTAGTCTGAGGCGTATTTCTTCTCTTCCTAATGAAGAAATAAGTAAAAATGTATGGATGAGACATAAAGAGGAGTTAAAAAAATTCTTGGGTGAGAAGATCCATGGAGTTAGGTATCTTATAGTGGAAGGAGTACCCTTTCAAGAGATTGCAAAAAAAGCCAGGGAACTAGCCGTTGACCTCATTGTTATGGGTGGTTATGGCCGTATGGGACAAGAGGATCTAGAGCGTATCTTTTTTGGTAGTACAGCCGAGAAGGTAGTAAGGCTTCTGCCTTGCCCCATACTTTGTGTTCCTAGTGAAAAGGCTTAAAAAATAAGTAATTATTCAGCCACAGATTTACGCTGATTACTTTACATGATTCATGATTCGACATATCCTGTATCATTCGGTTTTAAAGCTATCTGTGTGAATCCGCGGCTAAAATAGCTATGAAAATAATTACTTTTCTTTGTACTCTGCATCAATTACATCTTCCCCTTTATCCTTGCCTGCAGTAGGAGGAGGTGCTCCTGTGTCTGTAGCCTGTTGATAGGCCTGGGAACTGAGTGAGTAAGCAGCCTGTTGAAGATCATTCATCAATGTCTTAAGGCGGTCAGCGGGTGCATTTTCTTTAATAGCTTGCCTAATGTCTTGAATAATTTGTTCACAGCGACTCCTATCATCAGCAGGGGCCTTGTCTCCCAGTTCTTTTAAGGTCTTTTCCACCTGATAAGCAAGGTTATCTGCTTGATTTCTTACCTCAATTTCTTCTTTACGGTGTTTATCTTCTTCGGCATACACCTCTGAGTCTTTTACCATCCGGTCTACTTCGCCTTTATCTAAGGTGGATGCCCCGCTGATAGTAATTCTTTGTTCCTTCTGGGTGTCTGTGTCCTTGGCCACTACATTTAAAATGCCATTCACATCAATGTCAAATGTGACTTCAATACGTGGAATACCACGTGGTGCAAATCTAATACCCTCTAATCTAAAGGTCCCTAGTCGGCGATTATCTGCAGCCATTGGCCTTTCACCCTGAAGCACCACAATATCTACTGCTGATTGATTATCCTCTGCCGTGGTAAAAATCTGGCCGCGTTTTACAGGGATAGTGGTATTGCGTTCTATTACCCTGGTCATTACCCCACCTAATGTTTCTACCCCTAGAGAGAGTGGACTAACGTCCAGTAATACTACTTCCTTTACCTCACCTTGTATAATGCCTGCTTGGATAGCTGCCCCTAAGGCTACTGCCTCATCTGGATTGATGGTCTTGTTTGGTTCTTTATTAAAGAAATCTTTAACCAATTTTTGGACAGCCGGGATGCGGATACTCCCTCCTACTAACAATATCTCGTTAATATCTGGTGGAGAAAGCTTGGCATCAGACACAGCTTGTTTTACTGGGCCAAGGCATCTTTGAATCAAATTGGCTGTTAATTGCTCAAATTTAGCCCTTGTTAGCTTCATTTGCAGGTGCTTAGGGCCACTGGCATCGGCCGTGATAAAGGGGAGGTTTATCTCTGTTTCTAAAACAGAAGAAAGTTCACATTTGGCCTTTTCTGCTGCCTCATAAAGGCGTTGTAGTGCCTGACGATCCTGCCTTAGGTCAATTCCATAATCCTTCTTAAATTCATCAGCCAACCAATCTACAATGCGTTTGTCAAAATCATCGCCTCCCAAATGGGTATCTCCAGAAGTAGCCATAACCTCACATACCCCTTCTCCTACCTCTAAAATAGAGACATCAAATGTACCTCCACCGAGATCGAATACTAAAATTTTCTCATTCTTCTGACGGTCAACCCCATAGGCCAGGGCCGCTGCTGTAGGTTCATTAATGATCCTTAATACATTTAGACCTGCTATCTTTCCCGCATCTTTGGTGGCCTGCCTTTGGGCATCATTAAAATATGCAGGTATGGTGATTACTACATCCTTTATTTTTTCTCCTAGATTGGAAGAGGCATCATCGACCAACTTACGCAGGACCATAGCAGAAATCTCTTCTGGCGCATAAAGCTTGCCATTCATTTCAAACCTAACAGCATTATTATCCCCCTGCACTACTTTATAAGAGACAATCTTCATCTCTTGGTCTACTTCTCCCCAACGACGTCCAACAAATCTCTTAGTTGAATAAATGGTATGCTCTGGATTAAGGATAGCCTGACGTTTGGCCACTTGTCCTACTAAGCGCTGACCATCTTTGGTAAAGGCCACTACTGAAGGGGTCAACCTTGATCCTTCTGCATTGTTGATGATCTTGGGTTTTCCTCCTTCAATTACAGAAATAGCAGAAAGTGTAGTACCTAAATCAATTCCTACTGGCTTTGCCATCTTTTTTTCCTCCAAAAAAGATTAATTTTTATATATTAAATAAGTACACCTATTGGAATTGGCAAGGGGTGTTTGTATTGACACCTAGCTGAAATTTAGCTATATCCAAAGATAATGAAAAATAACCGTGAAATTTCAGAAATATTAAGAAAATACTTGGAATTAGAATTCCTTCCAGTGGGTATAAAATTGATTTTTGATCGGGAGGAAGTCCCTAAGCAAGGACGCCCCAAAAAGGCCCTTAGAAGCTATTGTCATGCTGTAATGCTTGCCTCTAAGGGAAGTCGTATCCTTGTTTTAAGGGAGGACATTGCATGTCAATATGGTGCCGCAATACTGGGCCTTCGTGATTATACTGATGAAATGCTTAGCGGGAAGTCACAATATGCAGAAGGTGCCTTTGGAAGCCCTGAAGCAGCAAAGAATGCCGTTGTAGGTGGGTATAGGGTTAAAACAGGCACTAAGGCTATACTCCTTTCGCCATTGGCTGAAGCAGATGAAGACTATCAAATTATTTTAATTCCCATAACACCAGAACAGGCTATGCTTTTTTTAATGGCATACAATTATAAAATTGGTAGCACAATAGAGATCTTGATGAAGGCCTCGGGCCTTCAGGCATTTTGCCGGGATTGTACGGCCTATCCACTTTTGACAGAAAACATAAACTTTTCAATAGTGGCAGTGGGAGATCGATTGAGATCTGGTTTACCTCCCCAATATATATTGACAGGAATACCTAAGGAGAAAGTCTCAGAAATGGCTGAAAATCTAGAGATCATGGGGCAGAAACTCATTTCCAGATACAGATCTTTAATTAAGTGATTATATTTCATCTTTTCTAAATAACACCCATTGATTGACTTCGTCATAGATAATCTTAAATCTTTTGATATTTGCTTTGTGCATTAATTCTTTTAATGCCTTCGGATTAAATTTTCTTCTCCTTTCTTCTACATTTTCTTCCCAATCGTCATAGATTTCTTTAATCTCTTTGGCAACCCTTCTTTTTAAAGCCAATTTGCCAAATCCTCCGCCTACCATAGCCTTACCATCAAGCTTAAGCACACGGTGGATTTCCCTTATGCCCTCAGCCTTATTCTCCCAGAAGAAAAGAGATCCACGACTTATGCTCATGTCAAATATTTTGTCCTTAAATGGTAGATGTGCTGCGTTACTACAAACCCATTTAATTTTGTGTGAAATTGTGGTCCAATCTTCCTTTTGTCTCAGGAGTTCTTTTGCTATCATTAAGGCCTCTATATTTGCATCCGTGCCTATTATTATTAAATTTGATTTTTTTGCTATTTGATAGGCCAAAAGCCCAGGGCCTGTGCCTATTTCCAGACATACGCCTTGGTTTATCTTAAGCTTATCTAACATCTGTTCTGCCACTACAGGGTAAATGGGTGCAAATATGGTATGAGCAACCTGGGCAAATTTTTTGATGTCCATCATCCAGTCAATTTTTCCAATTCATTACAAAAGACCTCATATGTATCTTTCCCATAAAGACAAAATATGACCCTTTCTAGCTGAGTTTCTCCCTTCAGGTATTCAATGGTTGCAGAAAGCATAACCTTAGCGGCGCGATCTTTAGGAAAACCAAAGATGCCTGTACTTATGGCTGGAAAGGCAATGCTCTTTAATCTGTATTTATCTGCCAATATTAGGCTGTTTGAAGTAGCCAATCTTAGCTTATTTTCTTCATCTCCTTCTCCTAAACGTGGTCCTACTGCATGTATTACATGTTTTGCCTTAAGCCTTCCTGCTGTGGTAATTACTGCCTCCCCTGCCTTAACCTTTCCAATCTTATTACACTCTTCCTTAATTACCTCCCCTCCTGCCTTAAGTATTGCACCTGCTACTCCGCCCCCCATAACCAAACTGGGCCCTGCTGCATTTACAATGGCCTCTGTATCTAGCTGGGTAATGTCTCCCTCCATTGATTCAATCTCTGTTTTTCCTGCCTTTGTCTTCATGTTACACCCCCTTTTTTTCTCCCCAGATATATTTATGTAACTGCAATTGTAGCCTTGCAGGCAAATGGTCAGCCAA
>LJNA01000030.1 GCA_001304365.1 Syntrophobacter sp. DG_60
AAACCTAGTTTCGATACCATGAGTTTCTACCCCCATTAACTTTGCTATGAGTGCTATCTCTCTCAAGAGGTCAAAACTGGTGATGCGGCCATCCCTCAAGTTAAGTCTGCCTGATGCATTAAGATTTTTGGTAAGTTCCTCCTCCTTAAAACCTACTCCATCCATGGTAAAATCGGTGGCCAACAGACCGAACAGAAGATCTTTAGGGGAAGCAAAGGTATTGTAGACCTGATTAACCTCTGCGCCATCTACATTAGTGGCGAAGCTAAAGCGTGGTATTGCACCCTGCATGTCCACCCTGCCCTTGGCTGTTATCTTACCCTTGAAGGTATGAAAAACCATATTGCTTAATTCAAATAACTTCCCTTTTTTGGTCAAATCAGCACTCAGGTTGTTAAATCTAATATTTTCAAAACGCCCCTGACCAATAGTCACCTTCCCGACCAAATTAATGCGGTCAGCAATTTCACCTTCTGCCTTAACCCCTTCTTTTCCCTTTATCACCGCACCTACTTGAGTTTGTGCCTTTTGTTCAATGGATTGTCTTTTTTGCGGCCCTGGGTTCATTTGCTTAACCCGGTCTATTTCCAGTTGCCCGGAATTTAATAAAACAGAGGCATCGATTAGTTTATCTAGTTTGCCTTTGAAGTTTGCCCCTAAGGTCACATCACCTTTTAGATCCACCATTTCCTGTAATAAGGGGAATGCCTGCTGCCACTTTTTCAAGGGGATATTTTGAGCGGCTACTTTGAGGTCTACATAGGGATGTTCCTTAAACTGGTTAATCATTCCCTTAATTGCTACAGGAGTTCCTTGAAGTTCTAATCTTAGATTTTTAATGTCTAATACCTCACGCTTCATATCGAGAGCTAATGGGTGATTTATCTTTAAATCAAGGTTCTGAACCAAGGTCTTTCGAGTTTCTGGATCTTTATAAGTCAACTGCTTCAGAGATGTGGTTCCGGAGACATAAAAATCAGAATCCATCTTTCCTTTCACTAACCAGTTAATGTCACCCGTTCCAGTAAGACCAGCTATAGGCTCCACAGCAGGAAATGTTTTATCCCAGCCTGAAAGAGAAAGACCTTTGGCAGCAACGCTTAAGTTTAGATAAGGCTGGGGTTTTTCCAACTGACTGATTGTTCCTGTTATATGTATGGGGCATCCTTTAAGGGTTAGGTCCAAGCTTCTAATATCCGCAACAGATTTTTTGAGATTGACACTCACTGCATGATCTATTTGGGTACTAAAATCCTTTACCACTACCTTCTGTGTTTTTTTATCTGAGTAACTTAAACCTTTAACATGTGTACTTCCCTTGGAATGGATAACAGAATCTACTCTTCCCTTGAGAGATACATTGATATCTCCTTTTCCACCGAGACCCGCCAGAACATCAACGGTGGGGAATTTTGTATCCCAGCCTGAAAGGGGGAAATCCTTGGCAGTAATGCTTACATCCAAATCTGGCTGGGATGTAATACGGGATACCTTTCCCCCCATGGTTACCAACAGATCACCCGAAGATACTTGTCCGGTTTGAACAATAACCTCCTCTTCCTTCAGATTGAGGATTGCCTTTTCCTTAATGGCCACATCCATGTCTTTTACAAGCATCTTCTTCTTTTCATTGTAAGAAAGACCTTTTATGGAACCATCGAGATCCAGATTGAGTGCCTCATTTGCCTTTCCCTTGACCGCCAGACGCAAACTTAATAGGCCACCAAGATTACTTCCATTTTCCAAAAATTTACCAAGCGGCTTTAGCTCAAGGTCTTTGCTCTCAAGGAATATTGTCACTGGAGAACTGGCAATATCCATCTCTTTCCCCAGCGGCCCCACGGTACCTTTAACATGTACCTTTTCTGGAACCTCCTGTAATTGGAAAGAGAGGTCAAGCTCTACCGGCCTATCTATTGAGATATTTTTTAAATGAAGGTCAACGTCTTCGAGGGATATACCTTTCTTTCCTGGCCTGCTATAATCTGCATAATGCACTTCAGCATCATCAATTGCCGCTTTGGATACCATGAGCCCTTTGATAAATCTAGGGATTTCCTTTTCTTCAGGTATGGGTTTTTCTCCTGCTACCTCCTTTTCCGCTTCAAGTAAATCACTAAAATTGAACTTTCCAGCAGCATTTTTCTCAATCCATAGTCGAGGTTCTGTCAGAATACATTTATCAACCTCTATGTTACCGCTTAGCAGGGGCAGTATTTGAATGAGTACCTGAAGTGACTTTATTCTGACAAAGTCCCCTTTTGAGAAGCCGGCGAGGTTTGCAATTGTCACGTCCTTAACCTCTGCCCCAATACCCGGCCAGAGAGCAAGGCCAATATCTCCCAAGGAAACCTCCCGGTTGAGAGAAGCCTCAAGACTATCCTCTATTCTTCCCTTAAATTTATCTAAAGTAATAAGTCGAGGTAGAATGAAGACTGCCGAGATGATAATTACAAGTAAGATGCCTACAATAATAATTATTGCCTTTTTCATGGTATATCTCCTCACTGCCGGTTATGTATAGATTACATGACCGGATGTTCTATTTCTCTTGTATCTATCTCCTGTAAGGACCCTTAGCTCTTCCTTTAGAATCTTCCCTACATACATAAACACAAAGGAATGAGTTCTTGGATCAGATGGAGCTATAACATGAGTTTTCCCGCTTTGTCAACTTTAAGAGAGAGTGTTTATTTTTTCCTTAATGTTCTTTTATCACCAAGGCGGATAGTCCATTTAATGGAATCAAAGTATTCTAATAAAGGAATAGCGTATTTCCTTGATGCATTTATCAATGATTTGAACTGAGATGGGGTAACGCCTTCATGTTCATTAATAAACTTTGCCATTTCTTTCTTTAAGTCCTCTATCAAATTTGTATTACAATACATATCTTCTTTTATCTTTATCAATAACCTTTCCTTGATTAGGATGTCCAAAATTTGCCTTATCTTTTCAATAGGTGCCTTAAACTGAGCTGCCAGCTCCTTTGGGGTAGGTGGGGAAAAACCCGCCTTATGCAAGGTAGAAATAATCTGGTGTTTTAATCTTTTATCTGCCTCACTTAAACTGATTTTGTGAGTCCTTAACCATATCAAATTTTGCTCTTGTAAAATTTCATTACTCAGGTGCTGCAAGAGAAAATCAAAGAATATATTATCAATAAAAGAAAGGGCCTTTGTCTTTAGTTCAGTTTTTGCTGGACCCGGGAGCAGAGGGTATTGTTTATGAAAATTGCTAAGGTATCTAATAGCCTCTTCTTTGGCCTTTTCTACAAATTCATAATGAACATAACAAGCAGGATCACTAGAGATAACATAAATCTTTCTACTTTTAATCAGTTTATCTAAATAATTATCTAAATCCCTACTGAATGTATTTGTAAGTACACACAGGTAAGATTTGCTCAATCCTCTAAATTTTGCATCAAATATATGTGTCTCTATAATCTGTTCTTCTCCCCCTTTTCTTAGGGTTTCTAAATTATTTATTGTTAAAGGATGCATCCTTTTGTGTTTTTTTGGAATGGGATTTAGGATTTTCCCTCCTCCTAAGGTGCAAATAGGCGAGTATGCACGCATTACAAAATGGTCCCCTGGAAGGGCCACCGTGGGTTGTTGTAGCCGAAATTGAACATAGCCTGTTTCTCCGGGCCCAATTTCTTGTTTATCCAAAAGAATGGCATAACCCATAATTTCTGCAGTGTTTAAGTGGAAACGGATAAATGTCTTGTTTTTAATGGCTTTTTTGACACTTGGTAAGACCTCTAAGAAACTATCTAACATATAAGAGGGTATTAGTGTATCAGGTGGTGCTAATATGTCCCCCCTTTCTATCTCATCCTTTTCTATACCTTGAAGGTTTATAGCCGTCCTTTGACCTGCTATTGCCTCCGCTACATCCTGATTATGCACCTGTAAGTTTCTTACCTTGGTCTTCTTTTTGTTTGGATAGGCCATTAAAGATTCACCTACTTTTACCTTTCCTGAGATGGTAGTGCCAGTAACTACTGTACCAAACCCCTTCATAGTAAATACACGGTCTATAGGAAGACGAAATAGGTCTATACTAGATTTTGGCTCCGCATCCTTTGTCAGCATATCCAGGGTATTGATTAACTCAGGTATGCCTTCTCCTGTTATGGCTGAAACCTTGGCAATAGGGGCATTTTCTAAAAAAGTGCCGGCAATAAATGCCTTTATGTCTTCTTCTAGTAATGATAGCCATTCTCCATCTACTAGATCGGCCTTAGTAATTACTACTAACCCCTTTTTTACCTTAAGGAGCGAGCAAATCTCCAAATGCTCACGGGTTTGTGGCATTATCCCTTCATCTGCAGCCACAATCAAGGCTACTAAATCCATACTACAGGCCCCTGCTACCATATGGTGGACAAACTTTTCATGACCGGGTACATCTATGATCCCCAAAAGCCCACCACTTGGTAATTTAAAGGAAGCAAAACCTAGTTCTATAGTTATTCCCCTAAGCTTTTCCTCCTTTAATCTATCTGTATCTATGCCCGTTAATGCCTTAATTAATACGGTCTTTCCATGGTCAATGTGTCCTGCAGTCCCCAGGATAATGGGCTTCATTGTTCTTTTTCCCCTTCTAAATAGGCCTTAATTCTCTTTTTCTCTTCTTCATCCGTACACAGGCTAAGATAAGCCTCCCAATGGCCACGGGCCTTGAGTGGCTGCCCTATTCTTTCATAAAGCAGGGCCAAGTTGTAATGGGCCTCTGAAAAATCTGGCTTTAAAAAAATAGCCATTTGGTAATGCGATATGGCCTCTTCAACGCCATTTTTTTCTTCTAAAAGATTGGCATAATTAAAGTGCGCTTCAGGAGACTCTGGATCCTGTTTTATAGCTAATTGATACCACATGGCTGCTTGCTCAATCTTTCCTTGGAGGCAATAGACATTTGCCAGATTGACCATGGCAGGTACAAAGTGCTTATCCAGATGTAAGGCCTGCAGGTAGGCCTCTTCAGCCTGATAGATTGTTTCCGGTGTGTCGTCTAGACGACAACCACGCTCAAACCACTCTTCCGCAGTAAGGAAATTTCCTACTGATTTTATTTGAGCGGACTCATTATTAAAATCCAGATAGATCTGGCCATAGGGGTCAAACTTTATGCCCTCCTGAGATATGCATACCCTTTTGCCTCTTACCTCAAATTTGAGTTCAGCCAAGGGGAAACGCAAATAAGGTGTTCTCTTTTGCACTTGGCTTAGCAGTTGCCTTATTCTCTGCAAGGAAATGCCCCTTTTTCTAAGGTTTAGAACTGTCTTAACGCTTACTAAATCCTTAAATGTATAAAATTTTCCCGGTTTAATGAGATGGGTCTTTTCCCAATAGTGTAAACGAGATGGACGGATACCAAACATCTTGGCAATAGTTGTTCGATTAAATCTTTTCATCGGCTATCGATATCTATCTATATCTCTTTTGGCAGCTTGAGCAAAATCGATGCCCCTTAATATCAGTATCTACCAAACTACTAGAGAAGTGCATAACGCATTTAGGATCCTTGCAGTGATTTAAACCCAAGAGGTGGCCTATTTCATGTACGGCCTCTTTTAATGCCCTTTGTTTTAGAATATCTATATCTTCTGGTAGGCTATAAAAATGCTGGTGAAGCCTGGCCAAAGAAATGACAGCTATACCAAGCCTGGGAGCTGCTTCACCAAATATGAAATTTAATTCAGGCACAAATAAATCTACCTCTGTAATCCCTAAAACATATTGTGATGCCAGCTTCGGTTTAGATAAGGCTTCTAAAAATGGCCAAGATAGGTACTGTTTTCGCTTTTGGTTATAGCTTTTTGGGACATTAAGGGAAGGTCCTTCGTTTACCCCTGTGTCAAATATTTTTTCTAAATTATCCTTTAAATAATATATAATATGTGGCTCAATTTCATTAAAGGACACTAAAGAAATATCTAACACCTCCTGATCATACCCTATCCATTTGATAAAGGCAACAGTTGTCATTTTTCTCTATATTATTTATTTAATTGGTATGCATATCTATGCCGCCCCTTTTTCAGACCATATATTGGTTAAGGCAGTAGAGTTTTTTATTAAAAACGATATAGATTTTAAAAAGACCATTTTGGTATTTCCTACTCAGAGGAGCAAAATTTATTTTGGACACTATCTTGCCAACCTTTCTAAAAAACCTGCCTTACTTTTACCCAATATGTATGAAGTAAGTGAATTTTACCAAGAGGTGACCCTTAGCCACTATAATGGGGTTATACTTGATGAGCTACAGCGTAACCTTTTGCTTAAGGAGGCTATTGGCAAGGTAAAAGAGGATTTAACCCCACTTTTTAAAAAAGAGAGGTTTTTAGGAAGCTTCTTGGAATTTACCTCCATTGGTAAAAAATTATTGAGATTTTATGATGAAATCATTTTAGAGGATATCGATTTTGATGCCCTAAAAAGGGAGGGTCTTTATACGGAGATAGAGGCACATATCCATATTTTAGAGGCTATTTTTAGAGAATATAAAAAGCTACTGCAGAAGCGAGGGTTTGTTGACCCTGTAATAAAACAGGCAAAAGCTAATTTGAATCTTGATTTTTTAAGACACTTTAATGCCTTATATTTTATTGGTGCTATTAGCATGACAAAGAGTGAGACTATGCTCTTGCAAAAAATAGACCAGATGGTGCCAGTAAATATATTTTTCCATACAGATAAGATTCTTACAGGGCAGCATAAGGTTATTTTAAAGAGATGCGGCTTGAAAGAAGAGGATATCCTTTGGCTGTCTTCAAAAATAAGATTTAGGCCAAGGTTTTTAGAGATTAAGGCCTTTCCAAATGGTATCTCCCAGGTGGCCTTTATTGTTAAAGCAGTTTCTGATTCTATAATTCGGGGCACCGGCCCCAGTGAAATTGCCATTGTGCTGCCTGATGAATCCCTAAAGGATGCCATTTTAAGCTTTATCCCTGAAAAGAATCTTAACCTCACTATGGGTCTTGATATAAGACATTCCCTAATCTACGGATTCCTATATGATTTTTATAGGCTTTTGGCGGGAGAAAGGGAATCTTCTTTTTATCATAAAGATTTTTTGACCTTCCTAAAAAATCCTATAGTGAAAAACCTCTGCCTTGAAGGCAAGCCCATTAGAGAAGATATTGAGTGTGCCACCTCCTTTATCCTTAAGGAGAATTTAATTTACATTCCATATCAACCACTTACCCAATTAATTCCTAGACTTTTAAGATTTATTTTAGAAGAAAAAACCCATCTAGGGAAAATAGATAATTTATATGATTTTTGTAATTATATTGAACATTTCTTAAAATCTTTGCACAGATACCTTAAAGAAAGTGGGTTGTTAGAGCATTATCACCAGAAGTGTGCCTTAAATGACATCTTAAAGAGGCTAAAAGAGCTAGGAACCCTAGAATCTATAGGCATAAGTATAGCAGATGATGGCCTTTCATATTTAAATTTTTTCTTGGATCAATTAAGCGATAAAACCTACCCCATCCCTAGTGACATGATAGAGGCCATTCAAGTGATGGGCATTTTAGAGACTAGAAACCTCTCATTTAAGACGGTAATCATCCCAGACATGAATGAGGGGTCTCTGCCTTGGAAGAGTGAAAAAGACCTATTTTTAAATACACAGATCAGGAAAAGGGTAGGTCTACCTACCTCTTCTGACAGAGAAAACCTTTGTGCTTACTATTTTAAACGTTTGATGGATGGTGCTCATGGTGTCTATCTCTGTTATGTAGAGCAGGAAGATCGGGGTG
This sequence comes from Syntrophobacter sp. DG_60, assembly GCA_001304365.1. The sequence goes on from LJNA01000030.1 coordinate 7,781, forward strand.
TAAGGAGCAGGTTTATTGAGAAGTTGGTCTTTAAGGAAATTAAAAGGCCTGGTGTGGATATAGAGGATGTGGAAAAAAACATTGCCCAGGGGAAGGCCTATATGCTTTCTCTATTTTCTAAAGAAAAGACGACATCACCAACCACTTATTCATCCTTAGTAAAAGACAGTGCTGATTTGCGCCTTTTGCATAAGCTAAAATTTAATCACTCTATGCTTACTGCCTACATCACTTGCCCTTATCATTTCTATCTTCAATATGTCTTGGGCATAAGACCACCTAGGCAAATAGAGGAGGAGATTACCCCTTTAGATATTGGAAAGGTTGTTCATGCCACGTTAAACCAAGTGTATAAAAATTATAGAGTATGGGAGATGTCTGCTCCTAAACTACATGATGTAATCTGGAACACAATGCAAGGGCATTTTGATTACCTCCAGCCAGGTCAAGAGATAACCCTGGATGTTTTAAGAGAAAAGTTAAGGCTTTTTGCAAAAAATGAGTGTGATGAGTTTTCCTCTGGCTGGCTCCCCGAGTTAGAATTTTTGGAATACAAGATGGAGGCCTATATAAATTTGGAAAGGAAAGAAGTTTGTTTGAGTGGCATTTTGGATAGGTTAGACAAGAGGGGTGAAAGATTCCGCCTTTTGGATTACAAGACAGGCAGACAGCTAAGTCAAAAAGAATGTAATATTAGTGAGGATTTTAAGGCCCCTCAACTCCCCTTTTATCTATATTTGCTAAAACTAAAACATGATCTTTCTTATGAAAACTGTGAAGCCTTAGGGATTTATGATTTAAAGAATACATTTGAGATTAAAAGGCCCTATCAGAATTTTCAGAAAGACCCTATATCTTATATGAAATCCTTTGAAAAATGGCTTTATGATACGTTAAAACAGATATTTTCTAAAGACAAGCCTTGGCATAAGAGGGTATCCATGGATTGTGAATATTGTCCCTATCAAGATATGTGCAATCAAATCGGAGGTTAAACCTCCGGTGTTTGGGTATTTGACAAGATTAAATCTCCAGACTATCTTATAAGCGTGGAAGCAAAGAGTAAAAAGCCCCTCTTTACTAGGGAACAAATTGCTGATAGGGTAAGGGCACTGGCCCAGCAAATCAATCAAGACTATCAAGGCAAAAACCCTATAATTATAGGGGTATTAAAAGGGGCGTTTATGTTTTTGGCAGATCTTACACGCCTTATTTCTATCCCTTTCAAGATAGACTTTGTGCGTATAGTCAGCTATGGGAGTAAAGACTATAGCACTGGGGATATAAAATTAATTAAGGATGTGGAATTGCCCTTAAAGGATGAGCATGTGCTTATTGTAGAAGATATTGTAGATATGGGATATAGTTTAAGGTTTTTGCTAGACCATATTGCTGCTAAAGGGCCTAAATCCCTTAAATTATGCGCTTTTGTCGACAAAATAGAAAGGAGGAAAGTAAAGATCCCTATAGATTATATAGGATTTACGGTAAAAAAGGGGTTTCTTATAGGTTATGGTTTAGACTTTAATGAGACATTTAGGTGCCTGCCTGAGATTTACGAATTGATATTTTAAGTAGGCTTCTAAATCCCGGATGCTAGTTGCCCTAATAAAGCTCTTTTATTTCTTTTAAAAGAAATCACCCTGGTTAATGCCCTCTAGGACCATATACTATAAATATACGGATTGTTGACTGCTGCGACCACTTAATATAATATAAATTTATGCATTATGCTTTCATATAATTTCTCCTTCCTAAGTGGGTCTGTTGTTTGCAGCACTACGTTGGATGGATAGGCATAAGAGGGGGAGGAATGCAGGAGGGGTAAAACCATGCACTATGATACGGCCCTCAGGAGTTACACCTCTAAGCGGGTCGAGGAGATCGAGTCAGGGGATATCCTGGTTGGGATCCCCTGTTACAATAATGAGAAGACCATTGCCCAAGTGATCCAGATGGTTACCCACGGCCTGGCTAAGCATTACAAAGACCAAAGATGTGTGATTTTTATTGCCGATGGGGGTTCTACGGATGATAGCCGGGAGATGGCCAAGGAGTTTCAGATCAAACCCTGGCAGGAGAAGATCGTCTCCATATATAGGGGTCCGGGTGGCAAGGGGACGGCCCTGAGGTCTGTTTTTGAGGCGGTCAAGCGGCTCAAGGTTCGGGCATGTGCTGTGGTGGACTCAGACATCAGGAGTATTACCTCGGACTGGGTGAAATATCTTCTCGATCCTGTGTTGGGGAAGGCCTATCAGTTCGTGGCCCCGGTTTACCTACGGCACAAGTACGACGGGACCATCACCAACAACATTGTTTACAACCTCGCCCGAACCCTGTACGGCAAGCGGATACGACAGCCCATCGGGGGAGACTTTGCCCTCTCCAGGGACGTGGCTGAGTTCTATATCGAGCAGGATGTCTGGGAGACCGATGTGGCCCGTTTTGGGATTGACATCTGGATGACCAGCAATGCCATTACCCAAGGCTTCCGGATTTGTCAGGCCAACCTGGGGGTGAAGATCCACGACGTAAAGGACCCAAGCCTTCATCTGGGGCCCATGTTTCGTCAGGTGCTCTGGACCATTTTTTCCCTGATGGAGCGTTTTGAAAACTACTGGAAGGGGATCAAAGGGAGCGAGCCTGTAGAGACCCTTGGCCACGAAGAATATGTTGAACCCGATCCCGTGACCGTGGACGCGGAGGGGATGATCCAGCATTTCAAGACCGGTTTCCTTCAATTCTCACCCTTGTGGAAGGAAATTTTCTGTAAGGAGTGCTTTGAGGAAATCCGAAAGGCCACCCGGCTTGGACCTCGGAATTTCCACCTCTCCACCGATGCCTGGATTAAAATTCTCTACGAGCTGGCGGCCACGTTTCATGCCTGGAGTGTCAACCGTGACAAGTTGATAGACCTGGTGACTCCGCTCTACTATGCTCGGGTGGCATCCTTTGTGCGGCAGACATGGGAAATGTCATCCCAGGAGGCCGAGGCCTTGGTAGAGGAACAGGCCCAGAGATTTGAGGAGCACAAGGATTACCTGATTCGGGTCTGGAACAAGAAATATTCGGAGATTAGAGAATCCTGAGCGGAACTCTTTTAGGATGGTCTGTGCTCTTCTGAAATTCATCCAGGCCCCGGCAAAGGAGAAAAAAAAGAGAAAAGGAGGAATCATTATGGCCGATTTTCACCAGGAAGGGGTTATTACTACCCTTCATGCACTTTACGAGGCCTTCGATCGGGATGTATATGCGGTAGACCTAGAGCGCAAATTGGAGGACTACGCCAAGCATCTCAGAATTAGCCTCCTCCTTCCTTCCCTGTTTGCTGAGATCCAGACCCCCCAGGTTCTGGTCCGAATCCTGGATGAGATCCGACAGGTTCGCTATCTCCATAGCGTGGTGGTGGCTCTGGGGGGTGCCCCGGAGGAGGCCCAGTTCCGGGAGGCCAAGGAGTATTTCCAAAGGCTCTGTACGCCCGAGCGGGATGTGAAGATAGTCTGGGTAGATGGTCCCCGCGTCCAGAGCATCTTCCGGGAGATCCAAAAGCATGAGATCCCCACGGGGGTGCAGGGGAAAGGACAGTCCGTATGGATCAGTCTGGGATATCTTTTTGCTCGGGAGGATTGCGACGTGATCGCGCTCCATGACTGTGATATCGCTACTTACAACCGCATCCTCTTGGGACGCCTCATTGAGCCTACAGCCAACCCCAACAATGACTTTGAATTCTGCAAAGGCTATTACCCCAGGATCTCGCACACAGAACGTGCCATGAAAGGGCGGGTCACCAGGCTTTTCGTAACCCCCTTTGTGGACGCTATGATGCACATTATGCACCAGCGAGGATTCAGCGATCTGGAACGCTTTTTTCAATACCACCGGAGCTTCGATTACCCTCTAGCCGGTGAGTTCAGCATCATAACCCGGCTGGCAAGGGGAATTGATATTGCCTACGACTGGGGGCTGGAGGTGAGTACCCTCTCGGAGGTCTACGATCGGGTCAACCTCCGCAAAATCGCCCAGATCGACCTAGCACCCAACTACGAGCACAAGCACCAGGTTCTGTCCCAAGATGATGCCAACAAGGGGCTCCACCGGATGGTGCTGGATATTGCCAAGTTTTACTTCAACTATATGCGGTCTCACGGGGTACCCTTGAACGATTCCTTCGTAGACATGATCCAGCAAACGTATTATCAAATCGCCTTGGGTTTCATCAAGAAATACAGCGCTGATGCCGAAGTTAACGATCTAGTTTTCGATCGCTATGAGGAGGAGTTCATACTCCGGCACTTTCGGGACTTCCTGTGGACTGCCTGGGAGCAGAGTCAGGAGCAGCGTGAAG
>LJNA01000031.1 GCA_001304365.1 Syntrophobacter sp. DG_60
GCCCTTTGGGATGCAAATAATGAGAAGTTATTTTTAGTAAGAGATAGAGTTGGTATCAAACCCCTTTATTACTCTCAATTTCAAGATAAATTTTTCTTTGCCTCTGAAATTAAGTCTCTCCTTCAGTATGAGGGATTTGAAAGGAGTATTGATTACCAAGGTCTCTTCTACTTCCTGGCCTTCCTGTATATCCCTGCACCTTTAACCATTTTTAAGAATATTAAAAAACTCCCAGCAGGCCACATGCTGATTTATGAAAACGGGAATATAGAGATTAAAAAATATTGGGATCTGGCAAAAAAGAAGTCAGAAGCCCCCCTAAAGGGCCTATGGCCCAATGGGGCAAGCAGACATGAGATGTCAGATGTCAGATATGTAAAGACCAAGGCTTATGAGCTGATGAAGGAAACAGTGGAAAGCCATCTTATAAGTGATGTGCCCCTAGGAGTTTTTTCAAGCGGTGGCATGGATTCCAGCACAGTGGTGGGACTTATGAGTAAGCTTTCTTCAAAACCAGTAAAAACCTTCTCTATAGGCTATGGCAAAGAAGCTGAATCTTACAACGAGCTAGAATACGCTAGAATATTAGCCAAGCATTTTAAAACCGACCACTATGAATTTATTTTAGACCCGGACATAATGGAAATCTTACCTAAGGTTGTGTGGCACCTTGATGAACCCTTTGCTGACTCTTCAGCTATTCTCACCTATCTCATTTCGGAAGCTGCTAAAAGGCATGTTACAGTAGCTCTTACAGGGATAGGCGGAGATGAGGTCTTCGGAGGCTATCCTAGATACATTGGAGCCATACTAGCAGAATATTACGCTAGGATTCCTTTCCAAATAAAGAAAAAAGGGTCTAGATGGGTTGAATACCTACCTGAAAGCTCCAAAAGCAGAAACATTCCTGGCTGGATTAAAAGATTCATCAGGGCAGGCCCCTTGCCAGAAGATCTAAGATATATTAGCTGGATTTCCTTTTTGAATCCCTCCAAAAAAGAAGCAATATTTACCCAGGATTTCCTCTCAGGGTTGGACTCCTTTGACCCTCTAAGGTTACATCAGAACTATTATAATACACTGGAAACCGACAACGAGCTTAAGAAAATTTTCTACCTGGATACCAAAACCTATCTCCCTGACGACTTACTCATGATGGGGGATAAAATGGGAATGGCCAACTCTCTAGAGATAAGAGTTCCATTCTGTGATCATGAGGTGGTGGAATTTGCCTTTTCTATCCCCACCGAGCTGAAATTCAAGGGTTTCAAATTGAAAGCTTTAATGAAACAAGCATTTTCTGAACTCCTTCCACCACAAATAATCCACAGGGAGAAAAGAGGGTTCATGGTCCCTATAAGTCAATGGTTTAAAAAGGAACTCAAACCTTTTACCTTGAAACTTTTATCAGAGGAAAATGTAAGGAAAAGGAATATCTTGAGGTATGATTATGTCAAATGGGTTTTGGATAGGCATTTCAGTGGCAAACAAAACCTATCCGACCAGATTTGGGCTATCCTAACCTTAGAAATTTGGTATCGTATTTACATAGATAATAGCGGGTATAAAACATGAAGTCATCAGCAGCTTGCTACTATCGTTGTCCTATATGTAATTCAAAGTTTGAAATCCAAGATGCAGAATATATGCAAAACGAAATAAATAGAGGAATCTTATGTTGCAAACAAAATCATATGTATGCCATAGTAGATGGCGTTCCCATATTCTTAGAAGACAAAAAGATGGATACTATTTCCTGCCAAACATCACATATCTTTAGAAAAGAATGGACATGGTTCAAAGATTATTCAGCAAATAATCTGCCCGATCTCTTAGCTCCGGTATCGGAATTTAATACTAATGGACTGTTGATCTTAGACGCAGGATGTGGAGCAGGTCGCCATTTGATTAAGCTTGGTCCAATGGCTAAAATCGCGTTTGGAATAGATCTTAGTGAAGCAACAAAGGTAGCTTATAATCGTACCTACTCGTTCCACAATATACATATTGCTCAAGCCAATCTCTATCAGTTGCCTTTTAATAAAAAGTCTTTCGATGTTATTTATAGTATTGGTGTACTTCACCATCTTGATGACCCTGAATATGGTTTTCGAAAACTAACAGAATATCTAAGGCCGGGAGGCCTTATTGTATTTTGGGTTTATAATCGGACTATTCGAAAGCAGGTATTGGATAAAGTACGTCTATTATCCACCAAATTCCCTGCGGGTGTAAATTACTGGATTGCCTTTATCATAGCTAGCTTTGAATTTTTCATTCTATGTAAAGGATATTATTACCTTTCAAGGCAGAAATCACTAGAGAGGTTCGTAGAACATTTTACACCTGAACGTGTCAAAGAATATTCGCAATATCAGTTCACAGAAAGTCACGCAGATTGGTTTGATCGGCTATCACCCCCTATAAGTCGATTTTATAATGTCAATGACATACAATCCTGGTTTAAGAATATTTGTAATCAATTTATTTGGTGGAGAGTTGGGAAAATCAAGGATTCTTGGATATATGGCATAGGGCAGACTCTCTAGATAGCCATAAGCTCCTTTTAGAATAAAATGACAAGATGATTACTTGGAATAAACCACCAATCGTAATCTATAGTTTAGATTTTCCTCCTCTACGTGGGGGGATTTCTAGGGTCTCACAGGGATTAGCTGAGGCGTTAAATAAAAAACATCCTACTATTGTACTTACTGCATTCCATAAATTCAGACAACATCAAAATCACGTCATTCATGCTCCGGTTGTTAGAATTCCCGGCCCGCCTTTTGTACGTGAAATCCTAAGTTTTCTATTTTTGTTAACACTTACCTATAGAAAAAGGCTAAAAATCGTGGTTTGTATGCATTGGTTCCCCTTGGCGTTCATTTCCCATTTGTTATGGTTATTTACCAAAACACCGTATGTGGTATATGCGCATGGATCAGATTTCGTTCATGATAGCATTACTTTTAAAAGAGCCATTAAAAAATTCTTTAGGCCTATTAAAAGAGTAGTCTTCAACTATGCAGCTTATGTCCTCACTGTAAGTAATTTTACAAAACAACTATTATTAGAAGATAAAATTGAAAATAATAATATTATTGTTTTTCATAATGCTGTTGACACGCAATTCTTTAAACCCGGTCCAAAGAGCAATTTATTACTCAATAATAAACCCACCCCGAATGGGCCTATAATTCTTACAGTTGGAAGGTTAGACCCGCACAAAGGTCATGATACTGTTTTAAAGGCAATGAAAATTTTATTAGAAGAATTTCCAAGATTAACTTATCTCATTGTAGGGACAGGGCCTAATGAAGAATACTTGACCCAACTTATTAAAGAATTCAAATTAAATGATCATGTTAAATTGCTACCCGAAATATCTGATGATTTGCTTCCATCAATCTACCAGCATTGCGATATTTTTGTTATGCCAAGCCGCTATCTTCAGAATAGGACGGATTTGCTTGAGGGGTTTGGTGTGGTCTTTTTAGAGGCTGCAGCATGTGGAAAACCAGCCATTGGTACTCATACTGGAGGCATCCCTGAGGCCGTGCTTGATGGGAAAACTGGTATATTAGTTAACCCTGATTCAGTAGAAGAATTGGTAAGGGCAATTCGACGGTTATTGATCGATAAACCCCTTGCACATCTTCTAGGTCAAAATGCTCGCAAACGGACCGAAAAGGAAGCTAACTGGGAAGTAACAGCGGAGAGATTCCTTTCTTTACTATCTGGATCTTAGAACGAAAATGGATACGATGAAAAAAAGGGTAGGATGGCAGAGAAAAATTAAAGTCCTTCACCTTATAACCCGCCTGGACAAGGGAGGCTCAGCTGAAAATACCTTACTCACGGCCCTTGGTTTAGACAAAAATAGATATGAGGTTCTCTTGGCCAAAGGCCCCTCCACTGAATCGAAAATGGGCTTTCGAGAGAGGATGGAAGTAGATAAGTCTTTACAAATAGCTCAATCTGATGGAGTAGGCATAATAAATATTCCTAAACTCATGAGAAGGATAGACCTCTTATATGATTTTATCTCGTTCATTAAAATTTTAAAAATCATAAGAAGTGAAAAGCCCCAGATTGTTCATACCCACACTTCTAAAGCAGGCCTTTTGGGCCGCCTGGCCGCCTTTGTGGCTAAAACGCCTATTATTATCCATACCCCTCATGGTCATATCTTTTATGGATACTTTGGTAGAGTTACAAGCTACTTGTTTGTACTTATAGAAAAGTTGCTGGCCAAGATAACCGATAAAATCATTAGCTTAACCAACCAGGAGGGACTAGATCATGTTAGGCTCAACATTGCTTGTCCAGAGAAATTTATCAGCATTCACAGCGGAGTAGATATCCAAAGGTTTATTAGTGCAAAACCAGGGGGAGATGGCCTAAAAGCGTCCTTTGGAATTATGCCCCAATCCTTAGTTGTAGGGACCATAGGAAGATTAGTGCCCATTAAGGGGCATGAATATCTGATCGAGGCTGCCCCCAAAATTTTGAAGGAAGTACCAGGTGTTAAGTTTGTACTGGTTGGTGATGGCAACTTGAGGCCCAAATTGGAGCGATTGACCAACGCATTAAATGTCCAGGATGCATTCTTATTTTTGCACTGGAGATCGGATATACCCAAAATTATAAGAATGTTCGACCTGTTTACCCTACCATCTTTAAACGAGGGAATGGGCAAAGTCTTGGTTGAGGCCATGGCCGCTGGGAAAGCTATTGTGGCCAGCAATACAGGAGGAATCCCCGATCTAGTGGTACATGCACATAACGGTCTTTTAGTACCTCCTGGAAACCCAAGTCGGCTGGCAGAGGCAATTGTTACCTTGTTAAAAGACAGTAATAAACGGCAGGAAATGGGGGAGAACGGAAAACTCTTGGCACAAAGGTATAGTGTGGAATCCATGGTAAACAAGACTGAAACACTTTATGAGGAATTATTGGCTAAAAACGGGTATCTACAAGCATGAGGAATCGAAAATTAAGGAAGAGGATATTGTCCTATTAAAAGAGGCAATATATAGAATTGTTAATTAAAGTAGGTGAAATGAAAAGGATGTTAAGCTGGCATAGACTTGAGTTGGCTCTATTCATAATAGTTATGGCTATGATTCTAGCTTTTTCTTTGGGAAACAGGCTTTATGGCCAAGAGTATCAACAGGTAGCGGGTTTGATAGATACCCGAACAACCTTCAGCGATGGAGATAAAAGTTTGGAAGAATTGGTAAAACTAGCCAAGGAGAGGGGATTTTATGTTTTATTTGTAAATGACCATGACCGTATGGTTATGGAATATGGGCTTTACCCCTTCAGAAATATCTTCAGAAAGAGAGTAGAGAAGGTCTCCATCTTAAAAATAGGGGCCAACAAGTATATTGAGGAAATTAATAAGGTTTCCCAGGAGTATCCAGAGATGATTATAATTGCAGGAGTTGAATCTTCACCATTTTACTACTGGACGGGGAGCCCATTGAATAAGAACTTGACTGCACATAACTGGGAAAAACACCTATTAGTAATGGAATTAGAAACACCGGAAGACTATAAAAACCTCCCTATTCTCCACAGTAACCTCTCTACCAGATACCTGGAAAGGCTTCTCCCTGGCACATCTATCTTTTTAATTCCTATCATCCTAGGAATTGTCGTGATGAAATGGAAAGGGCCTTATCGCCTAGCGGGCATCGCTGTAATCATCCTATCCTTCCTAGCCATTATGAATTATCATCCTTTCAAGAGTTCTCTTTTTGACCCCTATCATGGTGACCAAGGTATCCTCCCTTATCAAGAATTAATTGATTATGTGAATGAAAGGGGAGGTATGACTTTTTGGAATCATCCGGAAACCAGATCCGGTATCCGTAAACTAAATCCTATAAATCTCCACACACCTCCCTACCCTGACCATCTTCTTAGGTCTCAAAACTATACCGGATTCGCTGCCCTCTATGGCGACAATATCACAATTACTGAACCCGGGAGAGAGTGGGATACCACTCTGCAAGAATATTGCAGGGGAAAAAGAAAACGGCCAGCCTGGGGGATTTCGGCAGGGGATTATCATTCTGAGAAAGGTGACCCATTAGGTACCTATGCTACAGTATTCCTTATTAAAAACAAAACCAAGAAGGAAATTCTGGATGCCTTAAAGAGGGGAAGAATGTATGCGTGCAGGCGGAGTCTAGACTCTAGAATCTCTCTGGATGAATTCTCAGTGGGAGACCCTGCTACAGGACTGAAAGGTACCATGGGAGAGGAAGTTCTTTGTAAAGATGACCCCTTGGTCAAGTTAAGGATTTCGGCTCAAGATGGCAAAAAACATAATATAAGGGTACGAATTGTTAGAAACGGCCAGTTAATCTACTCTATGAAAGGCACAACTCCCTTTGAGGCTAACATAGAAGATAATAGTTTTGCCCCTGGAAAGAAGATATATTACAGAATGGACATGAGGGGAGGAGGTGCTACCGTGGTTTCCAATCCTATCTTTGTAAAATTCGCTAGTAGTTAAAAGATAAAGATATCACATGATTTTTGCTATTTACCAGCCCAATACATCAAAAATGTCTTATTCTATGAGGTCCTACCACACAAATTTTTTGTCCTGACCTCTTTGTAAATACAAGAGGAATATTTAAAGGCAATAACAAAAAAAGGCGGTAAAAGGCATAAATGGATTCCGTAAGCCTAAATAATTTAAAAGTAGCGGTTATTGGCTGTGGATATTGGGGTAAGAACCTAGTCAGAAATTTCTGGGAATTAGGGGCGCTTTCTACCATTTGTGATATAGATACTGATAAACTTGAAATTTTTAAAGCCAAGTGCTCCAGCATAAGAACCATTTCATCTTTTAAAGAAGCTCTTGAAGATAATGACTTAACAGGCATTGTGATAGCTACTCCCGCTATTTATCATTATCAAATGACCAAAGAAGCTCTATTGACTGGAAAACATGTGTTTGTGGAAAAACCAATATCTTTGAGGGTAGAAGAAGGAGAAGAGTTGATTGAGCTAGCCAAAGAGAGGAAGAGGATCCTTATGGTCGGCCATATCTTACGTTATCATCCTGCTATAGACAGGCTTAAGGAGCTTATTGATAAAGGTGAACTTGGAAAAATCCAATATATCTATTCTAACCGCCTAAACATAGGTAAAATCCGCTCTGAAGAAAATATCCTCTGGAGTTTTGCGCCGCATGATATATCAGTGATACTTTTCCTACTAGACGAATCCCCTGAAGCAATCTATGCAACTGGTGGAAGCTACCTCCAACACAATATTCCTGATGTAACCCTAACTGCAATGGATTTCGCAAGTGGGGTAAAGGCACATATTTTTGTTAGCTGGCTTCATCCTTTTAAGGAACAAAAATTAGTTGTGGTTGGCGATAAAAAAATGGCCGTGTTTGATGATGTAAGTGAAGAAAAGCTATTCCTTTATCCTCATAAAATCCAATGGGTGCAACGTATCCCAGTAGCTTGCAAGGCAGAAGCTGAAATTGTGCCTGTGGAAATGGAAGAACCTCTGAAATTAGAATGTAGGCACTTTCTCCAATGCATTAAGAATAATGGAATTCCCAAAACTGGTGGGCATGAAGGTGTTCGAGTCCTCCAGATCCTTCAAGCCTCCCAAGAATCACTCAACCGAAATGGCGCAACCATTTGGTTAGCTCAAAGCTCAAAGAGGACTGCAAAAAGCTTTCAGCCTTCAGCTTTGAGCTGCTTTATTCACCAGTCTTCTTACATTGATGATGATGTAGAAATTGGCTCTGGTAGCCAAATCTGGCACTTTTGCCATATCTTAAAGGGCTCAAAAATAGGAAAAAACTGCAAAATCGGTCAAAACGTGGTTATTGGGCCAAATGTTACCATTGGAAATGACTGTAAAATCCAGAATAACGTGTCTGTATATGAAGGAGTCACTCTGGAAGATAAAGTTTTCTGCGGTCCTTCTGTGGTGTTTACCAACGTATTGAATCCTCGTTGCCACATTCCTCGCATGAAACAGCTTCATCCAACCCTGGTAAAAAAAGGTGCTACCATAGGCGCCAATGCCACAATAATATGTGGCCACACCATCGGTAGATATGCCTTTATCGGTGCTGGAGCCGTAGTAACAAAGGATGTACCTGACTATACCTTGGTAGCGGGGAATCCTGCTAAAATTAATGGCTGGATGTGTGAATGTGGGATTAAATTAAAATTTGAGGGTGAACTGGCTATATGTGATTCATGTGGGAAAAAATATCAAATAAGAAAAAACCGAGTCTATAAAGCAGATGAAGTAACCAAACCAATGGGAAAAATCAAAGGAATAAAAAGAAACAATCTACAATAGAAGCCAAAAATGAAAGTTCTGCACATTGTTGGTGCCGTCCCAATTTAAGGCCTTTGAGAAAGGCAGGTCTAAGATACATCAATGATTGTTGCCATTCACCAGCCCCAATATCTCCCCTGGTTGGGGTATTTCGACAAAATTGGCCGAGCGGACACTTTTGTCCTTTTAGATAATGTCCAGTACAAAAAGAACGAATGGCAAAATAGGAATCGTATCAAGACCGCACACGGATGGCAGTGGATTACGGTACCAGTACTTAATGAGTTTCGTCAAAAGATAAACGAGGTGAAGATAAATAATAGAGTAGATTGGAAGAAAAAACATCTCCATGCTCTGATGTATAACTATAGTAAATCCCCTTATTTTGATGAACATAAGCCCTTTTTTGAACACATCTATAAAAAGGATTGGGAATACCTGGTAGATATAAATACCCACCTGATTAAATATTTGGTAAAGGCTTTGGGTATTGGTTCCAAAATTCTCACGGCCTCAAATTTCAAATTGAGGAATCATCCTACGGAAAGACTGATTGATATCTGTAAAGCCCTAGGGGCAGATACTTATTTATCTGGGGTAGATGGTTATAAGTACATGGACATGGAGAAGTTTAAGCAGGCTGAGATTAAGGTCTTTGTCCAAAATTTTAAGCATCCCACATATAGTCAATTATTTAGAAAATTCGAACCCTTTATGTCAATCATAGATCTTGTTTTTAATCATGGCAAACAAAGTCTAAAGATTATACGGGAAAATAAAAATAGGTAACTAAAAGTGGCCGAAGAGATAAAGAAAAAACAAATAAAAGACTTAGAAAGGCGGGATTGGCAATTATGGGCTATGACATTGGCAATATTGCTCTCACTCGCTGTTTTCATAATATTAGTCTATTTTTGGTGGGATGTTCCAGAAAGCGGTGGCAGAATACTCGATAATTATGAAATGAATATCTTTCTCTTAGGATTTACCGCCTTAGTACTTCTATTTTGTGGCTATATGGTAATCAAGGAGCTGGAGATAAAAAGATTAAAACATATCCTCATAGAAGAGCGAATCCGCGTTGAGACACTAAATAAGCGCTTTAAAGAACTAGAGTCCCTTTTCAAGGTTAGCGCCACCGTTAATTCACGACTGCGTCTTTCCAGTGTCTTGGATACCATTACTAAAACGGTGGTGGATTGTGTAAAGGCAGATCAGTCTTCGCTGCTGCTTATCAACGAAACGAAGCGAGAGTTAAGGTGTGAGGCAACATATGGTATGGGGTGTGAGCGGACCCGTAATAAGGAAGTAGGCTTAGGACAGGGAGTTGCTGGATATGTGGCCGTAAAAGGCGAACCTTTGTTGCTAAACGGTAAGATTGATGGTTCCAGGTTCAAAAATTTTGTTGAAAAGGATGTAGATATCGCCTCTGCCCTATGCGTGCCACTAAAAGTAAAGGGAAAGGTAATAGGAGTACTAAATGTAAATAGGATAGAGAGGAAGGAAACATTCGATGAGAATGATTTAAAGCTACTTTTAATATTTGCTGATAATGCTGCCATGGCTATAGAGAAGAGCAACTTATATAAGAGACTTCAAAATCATGTAAAGACCCTGGAACAACAGGCTAATTTAATACAGGCAGGTAAGATGATGGCTATGGGTACATTAGGAGCTGGCATTGCCCATCAGCTTAATCAGCCCTTAGCTGGCATTAAAGGATTTACCCAGGCCATTCTGATGGAGACTGATAAAGAAAGCCCATTATATAAGGATCTAAAGATAATAGAAGAACAGACCAATTATATGAGGGATGTCATAAATAACTTGGCCGGGTTTGCCCGGCGGTCAGAGTCTAAAAAGGAACCTATAGACATGAATTTACCCATTCAGGCGGCCTTGGGCTTGTTAAGTGAGCAGCTTAGAGTTCATGAGATAAGATTGATTAAGGATTTTGATCCCCATTTACCATATGTAAATGCCGATTTTAATCAAATGCAGCAGGTTTTTGTAAGCTTTATCGTCAATGCCCGAGAGGCCATGGATAAAATGTCCAATGATACCAAAAAGGAACTAACTATCATCACAAGATCAACAACGGATCATAGATTATACGTTACAGGTCAGACAAAGGAGGGTACCATGCAAGACCAAGAATTTGTGCAGATCCTATTTGCTGATACCGGTCCAGGTATCCCAAATGAGATAAAGGACAGGATATGTGACCCATTTTTTACAACCAAAGGATCAAAAAATATTGGGTTAGGTCTGTACCTTAACTGTAGAATAATTAAAGACCATGATGGTTCTATGGATATTAAAAGCGAGCCAGGTAAGCGTACAGCCTTTAAGATAATACTTCCTGCAATAAAGCCAAAACCTGGCAGAAAGGAGGATGGGGATGAAAAATCAGAGTAAACCCGCTTTTCAGGGAACTCGTATTTTGGTGGTTGATGATGAGAAGGTTATACGTGATCTTTTTACCCGGATATTAGAAGCCGAAGGGGCTCAGGTTACAACTGTAGGAAGCGGCGAAGAGGCAGTAGATAAGATAAGGAAAGAACCCTTTGATATTGTATTCTTAGATATAGTAATGCCCGGTATGGATGGACTGGAGACGTTTAAGGCTCTTAAGAAAATTAAACCAGAGGTAGTTGTAGTAGTGATGACTGGTTTTGCTGTTGAACATAAAATAAAGGAGGCCTTAAGGCTTGATGCATTTGACTACATGTATAAACCATTTGATGTTTCAGAAATTATGACCACCATAAAAAAGGCGGTCAAAAGAAAAAACCTTAAACCGGTAGGAAAAATTGTGTTAGTTGATAGTAACTTACATACCTGTGAGACCCTCAGAGGTTTATTGGTTTACGAAGGGCACCAAGTATTTATAGCAGTTAATGGAGAGGAAGCACTTGCCAAGGTAAAGGAAAAAAAACCCAATCTAGTACTCTCAAATATAAGATTACCAGATACCGATGGTATAGAGATGCTTAAAAAGATTAGAGAAATTGATGAGCAAACAAAGGTCGCCTTTATTGTCAGTCTTGCTGATGAGGAGAAGGCCAAACAGGCCATGAAATTAGGTGCCTATGACTGTGTTACAGAGCCCATTGATGCCCATTACTTAAAACACAGTATACTACTCGGGGTACTACTTGGAGGTACAAGATGAATATTTTGGCTATTGGTGCCCACCCAGATGATATCGAGTTTGGCTGCGGGGGAACTCTCATAAAATATAGCCAAAAAGGCCATAATGTATTCTTAATGATACTAACCCTGGGAGAGATGGGTGGGGATGGAGGAGTTAGAAAAGGGGAGCAACTGGCCTCTTCTAAGATTTTAGGAGCCAAAGAGGTCTATTTTGGTAAATATAAAGATACCAAGCTACCCCTAGATCAGGGGCTCATAGATTCCATAGAGAAGATACTAAAGATAGTCAAGCCGGACTTCATTTTTGTAAACTACTTTGATGATACCCACCAAGACCATCGGCATCTAGCCCAAGCAACCATCTCTGCCACCAGATACATCAGAAATGTCTTACTCTATGAGGTTCCTACCACACAAAATTTTAGTCCTAATGTTTTTGTAAATATAGAAGATGCCCTGAAAGAAAAACTAGCTGCACTCCAGGCCCACAATTCACAAGTATTAAAAACCAATATTGAGGATCTGCCTATCACTGAGATAGCTAAATCATCAGCCAATTTCAGAGGCATTCAGGGAAGGGTAAAATATGC
>LJNA01000124.1 GCA_001304365.1 Syntrophobacter sp. DG_60
TTATGCAAATGACATTAATTTGCATATGATTTGGCGGGATAGATATGACTTAGAACTATTTCTCCGTGAAACAATATTCAGGGAAGAAAATCGCTGCCGCTTCTGTTATCATACCCGCCTTGAGGCCACAGCCCAGGTGGCAAAAAAGGGGAAATTTGATGCATTCACCACTACCTTACTCTATAGCAAATTCCAAGACCATGAACTGATTATCGATATTGGAAAAAGCTTAGCTAAAAGATATGGTGTTTCATTTTTATATGAAGACTTTAGAGCAGGATGGAAGGAAGGAATTGAGGTCTCCAAAGAGCTCAACATGTATAGACAACAGTATTGTGGCTGTATCTATAGTGAAAAAGAGAGATTTTGTAAGCCAATTATTGGTAAAAGATGAAACTAATCATTGATGGTTATAACCTTATTCGTCAATCTCCTACTTTAAGTGAAACCGAGCTAGAAAGCTTAGAGGCTGGCAGAGCAGCATTGATTAAATACCTTCAGGCCTATCGTCGTCTTAAAAAATATAACATCACTGTGGTATTTGATGGTGAGCATGGTGAGCACCTCTCCTTACAAAAGGAGAAAATTGGTGGTATTTCTGTTATCTACTCAGGAAAGGGGCAAAAGGCAGATGATGTGATTAAAGAGATTATAGAAAAGCAGTCTAATTTAATAGTAGTTAGCTCAGATAAGGAGATTATCTCATTTGCAGAACGCTACAATGCAAATGCTATTTTATCTACTGAATTTATATCAAGATTAGAAATGGCCCTTTATACAAAAAGACCAATTAAGGAAACCCCCTCTCCGAAAATCGTCCCTCAGAAAAAAGGGCCTTCCTATCGTCTTTCCAAACGCGAAAGACGTCGGTTAAGGGCATTAAGGAAGTTGTAAGGACAAAACTGCAGGATACAGGATACACGATATAAAAATGACGAATTTCAAAGTTCAAAATAAGTAGTTTGTTGGGTTTACTTAGTCTATTGGGTTAATATGCCGTGTATATTAAAAAATCAATTAACCTTTAAATGGTTTAATCAGAAAATTGTTAAACAGATTCAAATATGGAGATATTTACTTATTTTACAGTCACTTCAAGATTCCCAGGTCCACCAAATAGGAAATACCCTTATCTTTTATGGTGTAATAGGATGGACCTCCCATTATCAAACCTTGGTGGACATAGTTATCTTTGACAAGGGAAACAACATGGTGTCTTAGCAGGGTCACTTTTAAGTTTACCCTTCGGGCCAAAACAGGTTCATGAACTCCGGATTCTCGTCGATCCTTTGCTTCAGCTAGTTGCTTTAATATCTCTACTTGGATGTCAGATAATTGACTTAGCACGGGAATACTATCGTCAGCGACAGGCGCCTCAGAAGTGAATCCTTCTAGAGCTTTTCTTATTTCCCTCATAAACTCCTGTTTATCAATTCTTGGCTGTTCTGAAAAACCGGCATGTTTGCATATTGCGGCGAAGAACTTTGTCGCGAACCCTTCGTCATCCAGTTCAAGACCCTGGAAGCTTGATATTGGAGCACCGATCTGAGAAACCTTCAGGCCGGAATGACATACGGGTATGATGGGAATTCTCTTGATCCAACCACACCCCGCTTCAAAGTTTATCCACGGTCGGGTTCTCATTTGCTGCCTGCGGGAATGTCTTCCGGGTCACTACTAACAAAAACACTAAGTTGCCCTAAGAAAGTAGATTTGATCCATTCTTTCAGAACCAAAGCTAGTTTCTGTTCCTCTGAAATATGACTTATGAAAATCTGCATTGTGACCGCCTTTCCGCTTACTGTGCCCTAATTTATAATTAGACTTCCCAATGGCCGTATTATTTTACAGGTATATGAACTACTAATCTGATAAACACATTCATTTAACCCTATAATACAATTATCATAAGCATTAAAATTTGTAAATAAATAGGGCTGCAAGGTTTTGATTAAAGAGGACGAATAGAGATTTGTAGGAAAAGCAAGAAGGGGGATTTTTTCTTGACTTTAGTCCCTATATAGGATATTATTTAGGAGCTAAAAAAAGAACTAGGAGGCTGTATTTATGGAAGCTTTGACTCAAAAAAAATTTTCAATTAGCCGTGAACAAAAAGAGTTTTTAGAAAATTATAGACAGTGGGGGTTTTCAGACCAAAGCAGTATTGTCCGTGAGGCCCTTAATCGATTCATTAAGGAATTAAAAACAAAGGAACGAAAAGTCTTAATGGCACAAAAAGCACAGGAGCTTCTTCCTGATTATAAGGAAGACAAGGAGCTTATTGCCTTCAGTGATTTAGATGGTGAGGATTTTCTATGAAACAGGGAGAGATATGGGAAATAAACTTAAGCCCCACTGTTGGAGCTGAAATCAAGAAGAAACGGCCTGCTGTTATTATAAATGATGACGCAATTGGAATTCTGCCTCTAAGGGTTGTTGTGCCTATAACAGAATGGAAGGAACATTTCCAGGGTGCCATTTGGATGGTGAAAATAGAGCCAGACAGCAAAAATAAACTCACAAAACCATCTGCCATTGATACATTTCAGATCAGATCCGTATCTACGAGAAGGTTTGTAAGAAAAATCGGCTCTGTCTCAGCCAAGATATTAGACGAAATCAAAACAGCAGTTAAGGTTGTAATAGATGCAGATTAGGGATAAATAGAGGTCACATCTTGCAATTGGTACATCTTTCATCTTTAAAGTTTGCCTAATCTTTACCATGAAGGTCCTTTAAAAGGTTTTCTACCCTTTATCAGGAACTAAAAATATATAAGGCCTTGAGGAAATAGGGTCTTCTTTTATGATGACCTTTGTCTTATAAACATCTTCAATGTTCTCGGCGGTTAGGATCTCCTCTGGTAACCCCCTTTTATATAAACGGCCATTATTTAATAAAATCAGTTCATCACAATACTGACTGGCTAGATTAAGGTCGTGTAAGACAATGATGACTGTAAGTTTAAATGAGTTATTTAGTCTTTTTATAAGGTCTAAGATCCTTACTCGATGAGCAATATCTAAGTGGGCAGTAGGTTCATCTAAAAGAAGCAGTTTTGGCTCCTGGGTAAGAGCTTTAGCAAGGAAGGTAAGCTGCCTTTCACCACCACTTAATTCTGAAATAGGCCTGTCTTTAATGCTTAAAATATTGGTTAAGGCCATGGCCTCTTCAGCTATGGCCTTATCATATTTTGTCTCTAGAAATTGAAATACCTTACGATGGGGAATCCTCCCCAAAAGGACAAATTCTTCTACTGTCATATCAAGCCCATAAGACAAAGGGGCTTGGGGGACAAAGGCTACTTTTTTAGCTAATTCTTTAAAACTTATTTGCCAGATATCTTTCTCTTCAAAAAAGATTTTTCCATTTTGGGGCTTAATTACTTTGGTTATGGCCCTAAGCAGAGTGGTCTTTCCTGAACCATTAGGCCCTATTATGCCAAGGAGTACCTCCCTTCTTACCTTAAAATTAATAGCTTTTAAGATAAATCTTTTGTTATATCCGCAGGTTAATTCCCTTACCTCAAGCATGTTAAATTATTAAAGGTTCTTTTTTGGTTAATGCATAAATAAAGAGCCCCCCTCCAACTATCCCAGTAATTACCCCTACAGGTAATTCCAAAGGGGCAATAATGGTTCTGGCTAAGGTATCACAAAGGATTAGAAAAGCTGCTCCAGAGAGGAAGGCACTGATAAGTAAGATACGATGGTCACTTCCTACAATCATGCGCATAAGATGAGGAACTAACAGTCCTACAAACCCAATGATACCTGCTATCCCTACACTAAAACCTGTGAGGATTGAGGCCAGAATGAAAAGAGACTTTTTGGTCCTTTCTATATTTGTGCCTAAATGAAGCGCTTCTTCTTCTCCTAGTAACAGGGCATTCAGGTCAAAACAGAAAAGATAAGAGATAATTAGCCCAAAAATAGATATTAAAAGCATTAATTTTATAAGGAGGGGGTTGGGTTCCTCTAAAGAGCCCATAATCCAAAATACAATCCCGTGAAGGTCTTCTGCCTTAGAGATGGCCATAATGAGCATAATCAATGAAGAAGAGATAAAGCTTATCATAACACCTGTAAGCAATAGTCCCTGTATCTTTAATATCCCCTTTTTTACACTTAAGGCATAAACCACTAAAATGACTACTATGGCCCCTAAAAATCCTGAGGCTGGTAAAGAGATAAAGCCAAAACTTTGATTTAGCCCAAGGGAAATATTTAAAGAAACAAATAAGGCAGCCCCTCCAGAAATGCCCAATGTATAAGGCTCAACCAGTGGATTTCGAAACATACCTTGTAAGACAACACCGGCAATACTTAGTGCCCCTCCAATAGCAAGACCCAGTAAGATGCGTGGCAGGCGAATATCAAAAAGGATACTGTATTCTATGGTCCCTTTACCCTTTAAAATTAAAGGAATAATCTTATTAAGTGGAATATGACTTGAACCTATAAGAAATGAAAAGGCACTTACTGCCAAAAGTATCAAACTAAAGAGTAAAATAAAAAAGGCCCAGTGAATGAGTTTTTTATCCATCTTTCTTTATTTCAGGGTGAATGAGTTCCACTATTTCCTTTAATGCCTCTACAAAGCTTAAAGGGGTGGGGCTACAGACCTCTGAGGCATCGATAAAATAAATCCTTTCCCCCTTTACTGCCTTAAGGGTTTTATAGGCCTCCCAGTGCTTTTTCTCTTTTTTTCCCGTGATCCCCATGCTTGCAATAATAATGACATCAGGGTCTTTTCTAATTACATTTTCTCGGCTATAAAGACCAGTTTTTGCAGAAGACGCAATATTTATTCCACCTGCCAATTCAATTAAATTATGAATAAAGGAGTCTTTTGTCACAGTAAAAAGCGGCCTTGCCCCTATCTGGACAAAGACCTTGGGCTTTGGTAGATCTTTAACCATCTCCTTTATAGTCTCAATCTCCTTATTTGCCTCCTCAACTATCTCTTTTGCCTTCTGTTCCCTTCTTACTATCCTTGCTAATCTCAAAAAGCCTTCACAGATTTCAGAAAAATTCCTTGGTGTCGGAAAGTTGATTACACTTATACCTAAGGCCTTTAATTTTTCTATATCCTTGGGGTCTGTAAGCTCTGTGGCCAAGACCAAATCAGGCCTAAGGCTTATAATCTTTTCTACATTGACCTCTACTACATTTCCTACTTTTTCCTTTTTTTGAGCAGAAGGTGGCCTTT
>LJNA01000125.1 GCA_001304365.1 Syntrophobacter sp. DG_60
TTGATGAAATTACCGTGATGATTCATGGTGCAATATTGCGGCAGTGGACAATTGTAGGCTTTATTATTATATGCTTAGGGCTTGCCGCCGGGACATCCTATTTCATGGCCTTTCAATGGTCAAAAACCCTAGAGAAAGAAGTCGAATTAAAATCTAAGGAATTAGTCCGGGCAGAAAGGCTGGCGGCCATGGGAGAGGCCATCGCCCATGTAGCCCATGAATTAAAGACCCCCCTTGTGGCCATTGGCGGTTTCAGCCGCCAGCTTTTAAGAACTATTCCGGAAAAGGAAACCGATAAACTAAGGATTATTGTTGATGAAACAGCACGGCTGGAAAATTTTGTCAGAGAAATCTTGCTTTTTTCTAAGGAAATACAACTAGAAGAGGAGTTGCTAGATATAAACCATATTATCCAAGAAGTCTGTGAATTTATGGAAGGAAAGATCAAGGAGAACCACATTATACTTGAGAAAAAACTTGGGCCAATCCCCTTGATTAAGGGAGATAAAACACAGCTTAGACTCCTTTTTATCAATATCATAAAAAATGCCGTCGAGGCTATGCCAAAAGGTGGCACTCTTGAGGTTGAGACCAAAAAAGAGAAAGATATGGTGGAAATAAGGATTGTAGATACAGGAGAAGGTATCCCCCCATTTATATTAAAGGATATTTTTATGCCATTCTTCACTACCAAAAAAGATGGCACCGGTCTAGGTCTTTCCATTACTCAAAAGATCGTTAACCATCATCAAGGGGATATAAGAGTGGAGAGCAAAGTAGGAACTGGGACAACAGTTTGGATACGGGTTCCTCTTTAAGAAATAGATAGATATCTAACAAAACTATACTAGGAATTTCCATTTTGGACGCAGATGAACGCAGATTGTCAAGATTTTAAATATGAAGAACTAACTGAGAAGATTATTAAAATCTTCTATAGAGTTTATAATAAACTTGGTTATGGTTTTCTGGAAAAGGTTTATGAGAATGCAATGATGATAGAATTTAAAAAGGTGGGTATTCCTGCGGTTTCTCAATCTGCAATAAAGGTATTTTATAGAGGTGAAGTTATAGGTGAGTACTATGCTGATATACTGGTTGATAACAAGGTAATTGTAGAGATAAAAGCAGCAAAACGTTTGGCAAAGGAAAATGAAGCACAGTTATTAAATTATCTAAAAGCAACCAATGTTGAAGTTGGACTTTTACTTAATTTTGGCACTAAACCAAAAGTTAAACGTAAGGCATTTGATAATTTGAGAAAATAGTTTTCTGCGGGTATCGGCGAAAATCTGCGTCCTAATTAATTTAATCATTGACTGGTATTGACTGGTGTGAGTTCGTTTCATTGACATTACTAAAATACCAGCTTATATTTCCCTTTACCAGTTTTAAATAGGAGGATTAAATGTTAACAAGAATCCTTTTTCCCACAGATTTTTCACCTCAGGCAGAGAAGTTGGTAGAGGCCTTGCCTGCCTTTCAAAAAGTGGGCGTGCGGGAGATTCTCTTAATCAACGTGGTAAATCCTATGATCGCTTCAGATTGGCCTGGTTTGAGTTCAAATTTTGTCCTTGAAGTACAAAATAATGCCTTAAACTCTCTAAATAAATTGGCAGAGAAGATGGAGCAATATGGTTTTATTTTAAAGACTAGAGTGGAGTTAGGCATACCATTTAAAGAAATTTTGCGGATTGCTGAAGAAGAACAGGCGAGTTTAGTTATCATGGGAGCCTATGGCAAAGGTTTTGTGCAAGGTCTTATTCTGGGTAGTGTTACAAATAATGTATTGAAACACAGCCAAATTCCAGTGTTAGTGTATAAATTGAAAGTTGTAGATGCTTTTGATAAACTTACCTTTCAGTTTGTCAGCGAACGCCTATTTGAGAAAATCCTATTTCCGACAGATTGGTCTCCTTGTGCCATGGCTGCCATCCAGTACTTAATACAGCTAAAGTCAGGGGGAGTGCAAGAAGTGGTAATCTGTCGCATTGAGGATGAAGCTAAGGTGAAAAATGTATCAGAGGAAAGACTGGCAGAGATTTTGAGAGAAAATGAGGTAAATCTTATCCAATTAAAGCAAGATTTAGAAGCACATGACTTAAAAATCAAACCTATTTTAAAAGTAGGAAAACCCGCCTTAGAAATTGCTAGCATTGCTGATGAAGAAGGTGTTTCCCTCATTGTCATGGGTTACCATGGGAAGGGCTTTTTTAAGGGAATGTTCTTAGGCAGTGTTTCAAGTAAGGTTTTAGAGTTTAGCAAGCAGCCTATTTTGCTTGTCAGAGGGAAATGAAATTAGTCCTTAGGGTTTTGTTTGAGGGATGTATGATGTATATGGAGTAAAACATAGTTTAACCACTCTGTACCTTTGGCACAGAAAAAGGAAGTTTTTCTTTCATTATTTTTTGATAAAATCGCATATAAGGCCTTATATATTGGCATGTATTTTCTTCATTTGCTCTTCTTTCACACCTAATCTGTTCATGAGTTCAATTACACATGCCTCAAAAAAGATTAAAACAGATATCTCAAATAGTGTACCTAGAGGCATAAATCGGCCTCCCATTAGTTCACCTACCTCATAATGCGGGTATTCCCTTGGTCTAACCTTAGAAGGGATCAGTACTATAGCATCTGCTAGCGTGGCCAAAGGTGCATTAAGGTCACTTGTTATAGCAACTACCCTACCTTTTAAGGATTTAGCCGCCCTTGCAGTCTCCACTACTAGGGTAGTCTTTCCTGAACTAGAAACTGCTAAGAGTGTATCTCCTTTTCTCAGGGCTGCGGTAACTGTTTCACCTACTACAAATACCTTTCTCCCTAAATGAACCAGGCGCATGGCAAAGGCCCTAGTTACCATACCAGAACGCCCTGCCCCCACTACATAGATCCTTGGTGAGTTTATAATAATTTCTATGAATTTCCTAAATTCATCAGGGCTAATTCCATCCGTTATATCCATTATCTTTTGTAAAATTTCACGATAATACACTATTTATCTCCTCATTTACCCCTTTTTGGGTCAGATACCTAGGTAATAAAAAAAATGAAAGTTCATGTCCTTTTAAAAACATTTAGGATACAATTATCATGCCTATTGGTTAATTGTCTAGAAATGTAACTTTTCAGGTCTCCATTGTAAACAAATTATTGACACATCTGGCTATGGTTTCAAGCTTCAAGTTTCAAGCTCTTGATCTTTTACTTAAAAAATTAACACTTAGAACATCGCTTGATTATGGCACAATTTTTGCTCATTTTAGAAGGGGGTAGGTATTAATGGATTTGTAACTTTGTTGTTTTTCTAAAAAAGAGAGGAGGCAACAATGGAAATTAAAAAGATATTATTTCCTACCAAATTTAGGGAACTGGCCTTTGATTCCCTGGTTGCACTCACAGATTTAAAAAGGGCAGGTTTAGAAGAGGTTATCCTTTTGCATATTATAGAAATAGAAAAGGTAGGTTTTACCCCTTACGGAGGGTATCTTAAAGAGGAAGAAGAAAGGCTACGGGAGATAGCTAAAATCCGCTTTGAGGAATGGCAAGAGGTTTTACAAAAAAAAGATATAAACTCTAAGGTTTATATTGAGGTTGGCAGGCCGGTAGGGAGAATGCTTTCAGTAGCAGAAAAGGAAAAAGTAGATCTTATTGTAGCTGGACGGAAAAAGAGAGGGGGTCTAAAGCGGCTGTATATGGGTTCTACTATGTTAGACTTAACTAGGTCAAGTAAGCTTCCGATCATGGTTTTTAAGTATATGGCCGATTTTGAAAGGGAGGGTGAAGTTTTTATCAGAATAAATGACAGGCCTTTTGAGCGGTTGTTGGTGGCTACTGACTGGTCAAAACCTTCTGAGAGGGCCTTAGAGTATGTCTTCAAATTTAAAAATTTGATAAAACAAGTCGATGTTTTGCATGTTTTAAGCAACAGATTAATTAAGGAAGAATTTGAGAAAGCTAAGATAGAAAATAAAGAAAAGTTTAAGGTATGGGCTAGCAAATTTGAAAAGGAAGGGATAAAGGCCAGTTT
The DNA here is from genome assembly GCA_001304365.1 of Syntrophobacter sp. DG_60. The sequence goes on from LJNA01000125.1 coordinate 4,031, forward strand.
CCACGTAGGTGTGGGTAAAACTGCTGATGAGATTCTAGATAGGATTGAGACCCATGATACAACCATGATCATAATGGGTACTACTGGAAAAGATAGTTTGTGGAAAGAATTTTGGTTAGGCAGTGTCTCTCATCGTCTGGCAGAACTTGCGGAGGTTCCAGTTTTACTTATATCTTAGGAGAAAGAAAATAGAGGGATATTTAAAAATATAATTATTAAAAAAATCAATATCTTATGAGGAGGAGATATGTCTGAAAGAATATTAGTAGCCTTAGATAGATCAGAGAATGCCTTAAAGGCCGTTGAGTATATTGCTAGGACAATGAGCAAGCTTGAAGATATACAAATTACCTTATTTGATGTGATACCAAGGCTTCCAAAATTTGAATTTGAGAGAGGCCCCCACCTCCCCTTCCTAAAGGATATAATTACCGAGCTTACTGTTGTTAGAAGCCAGAGGAAAACAGACATGGATCATGTGTTTGAGATGGCAAAGAAAAAACTAATTGAGGCAGGTGTGAGTGAGGAAAGGATCAAAATCAAGTGTGTGGAGGAAAAGAAAGGGATTGCCAAAGATATTGTTGGAGAGGCAATTAAAGGTAATTATGGTACTGTAATCTTAGGCAGAAGAGGCACATCAAAAACAAGGGATTTTTACTTCGGCAGCGTGACCAACAAGGTAACTAGTATGTTACAAGATCGCAGCATCATAATTGTTGGAGATTAAATTCTACGAAAGTTCCCTTCTGCCATTTGTTACATCAGCATAATAAGTGAGGAGGGACAACTCCAATAGGTAAAAAGAGAATTCTTCGATTTGCATTACTTTCCACTATTATAGCTATAATCTTCTCAGGCCTGGCTTTCTATTTGGCTATCCAATCCAAGCGCCACTGGGAAGAAATAGTAAAACAGGAATTTAATGACCAGCAGCTAATCATTACCAGAAACATTGCCCATCGATTAGAAGGGCATTTCTCCTTCCTTAAGCACTACCTTTTACTTACCTCCCAAAAACCTTTTAATGTTCAAACCCTTTTGGCTGAGCTTAAAGAATTTGGTGTGGAAAAGATTGAAATTGTGGAAAAGATTGAAATAATACCTCTTTTGCCAGAGGGCGTTGAAGAGGGCCCTGTTATTACTTCCACTTACCAACCCCATCCCACCAAAATGCCTAAGAACTGGAATGTGGATATTAAGTTACCTGTAGATGGTAAGCTTTTAATATGTTCTGTAGATGTAATTTGGCTTTGTTCCCAGTTCACTGAAGGTATTAGATCAGGAAAAACAGGATATGCTTGGATAATCGACAAATCTGGCCATTTTTTAGCTCACTATGAAAGAGATTTCGTGGGTGCCAATGCCTTTGAAGTAAGGGGAAGAAAGGGCCCTCTTGTTTCTTTCACTCGTATAAATAAATTGCAAAAGGAATATCTTTTGACCGGAAAAGAAGGGGTAAGTTGGTATGTCTCTGGTTGGCACAGGAAAAGAAAGGGATTAATCAAAAAGCTCATTGCATATACACCTGTTTATTATGCAGGGAGGGATAACCCAGACAAGTATTGGTCTGTGGCAGTAGTAGCCCCCATTGATGAAATTACCGTGATGATTCATGGTGCAATATTGCGGCAGTGGACAATTGTAGGCTTTATTATTATATGCTTAGGGCTTGCCGCCGGGAC
>LJNA01000032.1 GCA_001304365.1 Syntrophobacter sp. DG_60
AAGAAGAAAAAAGGGAAGTGGGGATTGCCCCTGGTGAAAAATCCTTGGCCAGAGAACTTGGTAGACCAGACATTAGCTGGTATAAGGCCAAGGCACAAAGATACACTGTCTATATTAAGTCCTTTCTGAAAAGGGATGCGCTCTATCCATATGAGATAAAGGATTTTGATTTAGATGATAATATCGATACATATGCCCCGATAGATAGCTTTGGAAAATGCCTTCCAGGATTGGCAAAGAGGTATGAACTAGAGGCCTTTGAGGGACATGAACCTACCCTTTGTCCAGATGCAGTAGTAATAATAGATTCCTCAGGGAGCATGAGAAACCCAGATAAAGAGATTTCTTATGCAGTAATTGGAGCCTTTGCCATAGCAAGAAATTATTTTGAGCATGGATCAAAGGTAGGTGTAATAAACTTTTCTAACATCAATATCCAGCTTGAACCCACAAAGGAAAGGAACAGGGTGTATGAAACGTTAAAGCTTTACCAATGTGGTGGAACTACACTCCATTTGGATGAACTCAATAAATATTTAGAAAAGATTGGTGAAAAAAGAGTAGATTTCATACTGATTACAGATGCAGGCATTGATAATGTCTCTGAGGTAGTAGATTATTTTTTAAAACTTAGACACAGGCTTACCATCATTTGGATAAAGGGCGATGTAAAAGGACATGAAAGCTTTAAAGAACGATATAACCTTTTAAAAGAAAGGCTTGCACCTGTTAGTTTTTTTGAGATAGAAGATGAGCAAGATATCCCCTATGTAGCAGTAGGAAAGAGCTTTGGTGATATTTATGCAGGGAATTAGAGAACTATTAGAAAAAAATCCAGATTTAATAAAAATTAGGCCTGATAAAAAAAGGATTCAGATGTTAAACAGGTATGAAGAGGTAATAAAGGCCGATTATGATAAGCTTCATGAGATAGCCAAAGAATACATGCGGTGGGGTTTGGACATACCCAGTTGGAGATTTGATGCCGCCTCAGCAAGGGTATTTGAGTTTGGGAGGAGGTTGGCAAGGGAGTACAATGTAGATATTTTTGAGGTTAGTAAGCTTTTTAATGAGGTTTTGCCCCACTATACAAGAGCTGGATTAGCGGGTTGCTTTATATCTGGGCTGTATATAGACATAATTAAACAGGGAGATATTATTAAGCTAAATCTTATGACATACCCTGGCAGCATATATGGCATTGGCTATAGGCATCCTAAAGGAAGGCTGGAGGTTGTAGGCAACAGGGCACACTTTTTGGGGGCAGAGATGGAAGGTGGGGAAGTATTCATAAAAGGCAATGTAGGAAATTATTTAGGAAAATTAAAGAAGGATGGAAAGATACTAGTAGAAGGCAATGTTAGAAATTGGGTAGGAGAAAAGATGGAAGGAGGAACTATCTTTATTAAAGGCAATGTAGGGGATGCGCTGGGAGAAAAGATGATAGGTGGTGAAATATTGATTGAGGGAAATATTGGATCATGGGTAGGAGATGATATGAGGGGAGGTATAATAAGGATTAAAGGGGAATATAAGTCATTAAGCAGTGACAGGAGGGGTGGAGGGATTTACGTATGGGAAAATAGTAAATGGACATTGATTGGATAAATAATATAAATAATTCTTGCCATAAAATCCTCTATATGTTAGAAAAAAAGAGCCAAATCCCTTTTTAAGGAGGTCTTTATGGCTGCTATAAATAAGGTAATCCTTATAGGCAATTTGGGGGCAAACCCTGAGATAAGATATACACCTAGTGGCACTGCAGTGGCCAACTTTAGTGTGGCCACAAGTGAGAAATGGGTGAATAAACAGGGAGAAAAACAAGAACGTACAGAATGGCATAGAATTGTAGCCTGGGGGAAGCTAGGCGAATTTTGTAATCAATATTTGGCTAAAGGTAAGCAGGTATATGTTGAAGGACGTCTGCAGACCCGTTCCTGGGAGGATAAGGATGGAAATAAGAGATGGACTACAGAGGTCATTGCTCAGAGGCTCCAGCTTTTAGGTCCCCCAGAAGCTGCTCCCAGCCCTCCACCAGAAACATTGAAACTGCCAGAAGAAGTCCCTGTTGACGAAGATATTCCATTTTAACGGTTTAAATCGTTAAGTCGAGATTAGTTGATTTGTTAAATCGTAAAATGGTTTAACTATTTGACTTCGGTAGTTTCTTTAATTAGGCCTTTCCAATAAATAATCCTCTGACAGGTTGAGCAAAACATAAGACGGTCCATTCTTAATAGCTCATTGTATTGTTGGGGTGGAATACGCATATGACACCCTTCACATACACCATCATCATTTACAGCTACAATAGCGTTCCCATTTCTGCGTCTATAAATAAAATCATAACGTTCAAGCAGATCTTTAGGAAGATTTTTAGCCACTTCCTCTCTTTGCTGTTTTAATACAGTCAATTTTTCTCCAAGCTCCTTTAAAGAGTGCTCTAATCTCCTTTGCTCAGAAGCCTGATGTTTCTCTAGTTCCTTAACCTTTGACTCGCTTTCTGTTATATCCCTTTTTATAGAGTCTATTTCCTCCATTAGCTCTAAAATCCTCTCTTCCCACTGGGAAACCAAGGCCTTAAGCTCTTCAATCTCCGCAAGTAAGGCTTGGTATTCCTTATTTGTCTTTATTTCCATAATCCTTTGCTGGCTCTTTCTCGTCTTCGCCTCACAATCTTCAAGTTCCCATTCAGCACCTTTTTTCTCCTTCTCTCTTCCCTCTAATCTTTCCTTTTTCAAGGCAAGCTCCTGTTTAGCTTGGCTTAACCTTTTCTTAATCCCATCAAGGGCCTTTGGTGCAGTATGTAATTTGTGATCAATGTCTTTTATTTGAATGTCAATGCCTTGTAATTTAATTAAGACTAAAATAGCTTCCTTCAATATCTTCCCCTTTAACATTAATTTCGCTATAAATTAAAAAAGGTGCGCTTATAAAACGCACCTTGCTAATGGTGGGCCCACCAGGGATCGAACCTGGGACCTTCCGGTTATGAGCCGGTGGCTCTACCCACTGAGCTATGGGCCCATCCTCTAATAATACAATGAAAGCCATCTTTGTCAACTACTTCTTAAGAAAAGCCTTTAACAATTTACTCCTACTAGGGTGTCTTAACTTTCTTAAGGCCTTAGCCTCTATTTGCCTAACGCGTTCACGAGTTACCGAAAAGCACCTCCCTACTTCTTCTAAGGTATGATCAGCACCTTCTCCAATCCCAAATCGCATACGCAATACCTTTTCTTCACGCGGTGCCAATGTAGAAAGCATTTTTCTTGCCTGACGTGCTAAATCCATCCTAATCACCAATTCATCTGGGGGTAATACCTTCTTATCCTCAATAAAATCTGCCAAAGAACTGTCTTCCTCTTCACCCACAGGCATCTCAAGGGATATAGGCTCCTTCGCAACCCTCAAAATTTTATTTACCTTTTCTAGAGTAAGGCCCGTTCTATTAGCAATTTCTTGAGGTGTAGGTTCCTCTCCGTTTTCCTGGATATAATAGCGCACTATCTTAGCCAATCTATTAATAGTTTCAAGCATATGGACAGGTATACGGATTGTTCTAGCCTGATCTGCAATGGCCCTACTAATGGCCTGCCTAATCCACCAAGTAGCATAAGTGCTAAATTTATACCCGCGCTGATACTCAAATTTATCTACTGCCTTCATTAAGCCAATGTTGCCTTCCTGAATCAAGTCTAAAAATTGGAGTCCACGATTAGTATATTTTTTGGCAATGCTTACTACCAAACGTAGGTTGGCTTTAACTAGCTGGTTTTTAGCCCATTGGATCTTCTCTTCACCCCCTCTTATTCTCCTTAAAATATTCCTCAATTTGTCCAAAGGCATCTCTAACTTACCCTCTATCCTCAATACACCCCTTTGCACACGCTTCATCTTTTGCTCAATTATCTCAAACTCTTTCAAACTGAGACCCAAATCTTTAATAACTCTTCGCCTTTGTCGGGGAAATTTCTTAAGTGGTTGCATTAACTTTTTTATTTCAGATAGAGGTAAACCCGATCTTAACATACACTCAGCCATATCTTGTTCATAACCTTCAACCTTTGCTAACAGTTGCCTCAATTTGTTTACAATACAATCAATTTGTTTATTATCTAATTTTATCCTCTTCAAAAGGTAACAAATGTGGGATTTATTATCCAAAAATCTTTGTTTCACTCGCCGCCGGGTTCCTTTGTTAGAAATCTTACTAAAAAACGTACGACGTAGGGCTAGGTTTTCTTTTTCTATCAAAGCCACTTTATCCAATAAACCAATCACTAGTTTCCTCTTCTCTTCCTCTTGGTCCAAATCTTCCTCATCCAGATCTCTAACTATTTCTCTTATGCCTATTTCTCCCTTTTTTAACCTCTGCCCAAGTTTAATCAGCTCCTTTACCCCTATAATAGAATCCAACAAGGCACCTAATATTTCCTCCTCCCCCTTTTCTATTACCTTGGCAATCTCCACTTCCTCCTCTCTACTCAATAAAGGCACTGCTCCCATCTCCTTTAAGTAAAGTCTTACGGGGTCAACAAAACAGCCCCCATCGCCTTGTTCTGCAACTATCTTCATTTCATTTAAATCTCTATCTACTGCCTGTTTCGCATTTTCTTCTACAATATCTATATCCATTTCATTAAAGATCATAATTATATCACCCATCTTCTCAGCCACAAATTCTTTTGGCAAGGCCTGGTTGATCTCATCATAGGTAAGGTATCCCTTTTCCCTCCCCAAGGAGATAAGTCTCTTAATTTCCCTAATCTCATTTGTCTTATTCATATACACTGCCCCCCTTAACAATCTCAGCCCCTTTAATCAATCTTTTCTTTTTCTTTGATAAATGTTCATACTCCTTTAAAAGCTCAGTTCGAACATTCCCTCTTTTTTCATCCTCTTTAATTTGGGTTAAAAGAGATTTTAACTGTTTTTCTAATTTCTTTTCTTCTATTTTCCCAAGGAAGTCCTTTGCCATATCTTCCTTAAAAGGTGAAGGCTCCATTGCCCAATGAGCAACTAGAGATTTTATAACCTCTTCTTTTATATTTAATAGTAAGTCCCCAAAATCTAACTTGTTCTGCCTTTCATAAATTTCAAACATCAGATTCAACAATTGATTCAATAAGGGATGGGTAATCACTTTAGAAACATCATATTGTTTAAAGCTAGGAATAAACTGAGGACAACAGAAAAGGAATTCCATCACCCGCAACTCAAAACTTGGAAAGGACGCTGTTAAATCAAGTGACCTAACAGATTTTGAGGTCTCCCTGGGTAAGTTTTGAATCAAGGCCGGTTCCACATAAAACAATTGGCACAGTCTATCCATATAATCACGTTTTTTTAAGGGATTTTTAAATTGGGAAATTACATTTGCAGCTTCTTGCACAAACCCCCAACGCTTTTCAAAATCGGCCCTGGTCTCCTTTTCCCCACTTTCTAAATACCAATCAACCAGTGGCCTAGCCTGGGGCAAAAATTTTAAAAAACCCTCCTTACCTACTTCAGATATAAAGCTATCTGGATCATAGCCTTCTGGCAAAGGTAATATATCTACTGAGACCTCCTCTTTAAAAAGATTCTCTAAAGGAGAGAATTCAGATAAGTAGTGTGGAATACATCCTTTAGATGCCTTCTTTCCGGCAACATCTGCATCATAAATTAAAATGACGTGAGTACTAAGTCCCTTTAAAATTCTCACTTGAGCAGATGTCAATGCAGTGCCTAGGGTTGCTACTACATATTTTATACCTCTAGCATGTAAGCTGAGTAGATCAAAATAACCTTCTACTAAAATTACCTTTCCCTCTTGCTGGGCCCATTGCCTGGCTACATTGGCCCCATAAAGACAAAAACCTTTTTGATAAACAGGGGTTTCTGGAGAGTTAATATATTTAGGCAAACTCTCATCCAGGACCCGCCCCCCAAAGGCGATTACCTTACCTTTAGAATTAAATATAGGAAAAATAATGCGATCTCGAAAGCGATCATAAACCCCTCCACCCTCCTTTTCTATAAGAAGGCCGGTTTGAATAGCTAAGGCAGTAGATATGTTTTCTCTTCGAAAAAATTGGGCCAAACTATCCCACCTAGGTGGGGCATACCCCAACATATAATTAGAGATAGTATCTTCCCTAATATCCCTAGCCTTAAGGTACTCTCGGGCCTTTTTACCATCTTTTTCTTGAGTAAGATATTGATGGTAAAATCTTGCAGCTTGTTGATTAACTCTAAGAATATCCTTTTTTAAGCGATAAATCTTCTCTTCTTCAGGTGTAGTTTTTATTGTGGGTAAGGGCAAACCGTACCGATTTGCTACTTCTTCCACTGCCTCCCTAAAAGAATACTGCCTGTATTTCATAAGGAAATGGAAGACATTTCCTCCAACACCACAACCAAAGCAATGAAAGATCTGTTTTTCTCCACTTACAGTAAATGAGGGGCTGGTTTCATGATGGAAGGGACATAAACCTACATAATTTTTCCCTACCCTTTTTAAAGGTATATATTCCCCTATAATCTCTACAATATTGGCCGCACTTCTTATTTGTTCTATCTTCCCTTGAGGGATACTCACCTAATGATCCTTAAAATAAGTAGAAAAAAGGTTTTAAATTAAATCTCAGATCCTCAAGGTTCTTAGAACCCATGCTAGAAATTTTTCTAGAGAATGCCAAGGCGCTTCATGCGTTTTAGCAGTCTTTTACGCGCAGCCATGGCCTTTTTCTTTTTACGCACACTGGGTTTTTCATAAAATTGGCGTTTTTTTAACTCAGATAGAATACCCTCTTTTTCTACCTCTCTCTTAAAACGCTTAAGCGCTATTTCAAAAGGCTCATCTGGCTGCACCCGCACTCCACTCATCAAATCTCCCCTTTCTTCAAACAAGCGCATTATAATTTTTACATTCTTATAAGTCAAGGAGACTTCTAAAGAAGTCTCTCATTTGAGGGGTAACCCCCCTCAAACTCCCCAAAATAAAGCGCTGAAAGCACTCCTCCTGCAGCTTTGCCGCGGGATGAGAAAAAAAATTTTCATTCCTTAATTCTGCGCTAAAGGCGCGGAGTAAGGGGCTTTGGCCCTTTATTTGGGGTTTCAAAGGGGCGCAGCCCCTTTGTGTAAGAGCTCTTTTTTTTCAGAGCTCCTACATCAAACTTTTAGTCTGTTTTTTTAGGAATTAATTCCATTAAGGCCCTATGGGCTCCATCTCCTCGGCGAATCCCCAGCTTTACAATCCTTGTATAACCACCATTTACCTTTTGATAACGATTTGCAATCTCATCAAAGAGTCTTATTAATATTTTTTTATCTCGAATTATTTGGTAAGCTTGACGTCTAGCGGATAAATCACCCTGTTTACCCAAAGTAATTACCTTCTCCACCAAACATCTTACCTCTTTGGCCTTGGCCTCTGTGGTCTCTATTCGCTCATATTTTAATAAAGAGGTTACCATGTTCTTCAATACGGCTAAGCGATGGCTACTTGTTCTATTTAGCTTCCGTTTCGATTTCCTATGTCTCATCACGTTCCTTTTTCAATTTCTCGAGCATCTTGGGATCAGGGAAGTTCTTAAGCTTCATACCCAACCCCAGGCCCATTTGGGCCAAAACTGTTTTTATCTCATTTAAAGACTTGCGCCCAAAATTTTTTGTCTTCAACATTTCACTATCCGACTTTTGAACCAATTCTCCAATTTTAAAAATACTTGCGTTTTTAAGACAATTTAATGCCCTTACAGACAGTTCCAAATCATCAATGTTTTTATAAAGATTTTCGTTTAAAGAAAGATCTTCTTCATCCTGGGCTTTTTTCTTAACGACTTCCTCTTCCTTGCTCTCTTTAGGTCTTATGAAAATATCTAACTGTTCTTTCAAGATTTTAGCGGCCTCAGCCATTGCATCTTCCGGCATAATGGTTTCATCTGTCCAAACCTCTAAAATAAGTCTGTCATAATCTGTGACCTGTCCTACCCGTGCATTTCTTACTAAAAAATTGACCTTTTTAATAGGAGAGAAAATGACATCTATAGGAATTGCACCTATTGGTTGTCCTTCCTCTTTATTTCTTTCAGCAGGTATATACCCCTTGCCTGCCTTTACCATCATTTCCATCCGCAGTTGCCCTTCTTCTGTTAAGGTGGCAATATGTTGATCTGGATTTATAATCTCCACTGCACCACCAGTGATAATATCTGAGGCCTTTACCTCACATTTCCCTTCCTTTTCAATACGAATAGTACAAGATGATTCAGTATGCAACTTTAATCTCACTTGTTTAAGATTGAGAATGATCTCGGTAACATCCTCTAAAATACCAGGAATACTAGAAAATTCATGAGCAACCCCATCAATCTTTACCCAGGTAATAGCTGCACCTGAAATAGAAGAAAGCAAAACCCTTCTAAGGGCATTACCAATAGTGATTCCAAAACCCCTCTCTAAGGGTTCACATATAAATTTTCCATAAAAGGGGGTATGGCTTTCTTGGTCTATCTCCAATTTCTTAGGCCTAATTAGCTCTACCCAGTTTTTTTTAGGCATAATCTAACCCCTTAACGCCTATTTAGAATAAAATTCGACAATTGATTGTTCTCTCACAGGGATGTCTATCTGCTCCCCTGTGAGCAATGCCCTTATCTTACCCTCAAATTGATCTTTATTTACCTCTAACCAGCTAGGAAATCCCCTTCTAGCTAATGCTTCCATTGCCTCTTTTATAAATAAAATCTTTCGGCTTTTTTCCCTCACTTTAATTATATCCCCTACCCTCACTAAATAAGAAGGAATATCCACCTTCTTATCGTTTATCATAATATGTCCATGGGTTACCAACTGCCTTGCTTGATTGCGAGAATTGGCAAATCCCATTCGATAGACAACATTGTCTAACCTCCTCTCTAGTAAAATTAATAAGTTTTCACCTGTTACTCCCTTTTGTGCCCATGCCTGCTCAAAATAACGCCGAAATTGAACTTCCAATATCCCATATATCTTCTTTAATTTTTGTTTTTCCCTCAATAGTAAACTATATGGAGTAAGCTTAGTCCTTCGTTGGCCATGTTGACCTGGTGGATAGCTTCTCCTTTCTAAAGCGCACTTGTCTGTATAACACCTATCTCCTTTTAAAAATAATTTAGTCCCTTCCCGTCGACACAAGCGACAAACTGCACCTCTATATCTTGCCACAGTAAAACCTCCTTAAACCCGTCTTCTTTTTGGAGGACGACACCCATTGTGGGGAATTGGCGTAACGTCTTTAATTAAGGTCACTTTAAGACCAGCAGTCCTGATGGCCCTAATGGCCGCCTCACGCCCAGCACCTGGACCCTTTACACAAATTTCTACACGTTTCATTCCATGCTCTATGGCCCTTTTGGCTGCATCCTGTGCTGCCTTTTGAGCAGCGAATGGTGTGCTTTTCCTAGAACCCTTAAAGCCCTTAATTCCACTGCTTGACCAAACAACGGTATTACCTTTTTTATCAGAGATGGTAACAATGGTATTATTAAAAGTGGCTTGAATATGAACTATTCCCTCTCCTATCATCTTCTTTTCTTTTTTCTTTCCTCGTCTCTTGGCCATTTCCCCCCTCTTAATTACCCTTATTTTTTCTTACGTTTTCCTAAAACAGAGCCACGAGGGCCTTTTCTTACGCGGGCATTGGTCCGTGTCCTTTGCCCTCGAACAGGAAGTCTCCTTGCATGTCTCATCCCCCTATAGCATCCTATATCCACAAGACGTTTAATATCAGCGCTAATTTCCCTTTTTAAATCCCCCTCTACTTTATATTCCTTATCAATAATCTGTCTAATCTTTGTAAGCTCCTCATCTGTTAAGTTATCCATCTCCACATCAAAATCTACCCCTGCCCTTTTTAAAATATTTTGAGCAGAACTACGCCCGATACCAAATAGATATGTTAAGGCTACCTCTGCCCTTTTACCCTTTGGCAATTCTACACCAGCTATTCTAGCCATGTGCCCCTCCTATTTTTGTCTCTGTTTATGTCTGGGATTTTCGCAAATCACTCTGAGGGTACGCTTACGCCTAATAATCTTACACTTGCTACAGATCTTTTTTATTGAAGCACGTACTTTCATGAAAAATCCCTAACTTCTTTGGTCACTTTATTCTGTAAACAATCCTCCCCCTCTTTAAATCATAAGGAGAAAGCTCTACTTTCACCCGATCACCTGGTACAATCCTAATAAAATGTACTCTTAACTTACCAGCTACATGGGCTAAAACCCTATGCCCGTTATCCAATTCTACCCAAAACATGGCATTGGGCAAGGCCTCTACCACCCTGCCTTCGACTTCTATCATATCTTCTTTAGGCATACTAAACCCTTGATAGGATTTCTGGCCCGTTTTCTGTGATAGCTATAGTGTGCTCAAAATGAGCTGCCAACTTTTTGTCCCTTGTTACTGCAGTCCAACCATCGGGAAGGATCTCTACTTCATAAGTCCCTTCAGCTATCATGGGTTCAATGGCTATCACCATACCTGGTTTTAATTTTACACCCCGCCCCGGGGGTCCAAAATTGGGCACTTGGGGATCCTCATGCAGGCTGCGCCCGATGCCGTGCCCTACAAATTGCCTTATTGTTGAGAAACCATGGCTCTCTGCATGCCTTTGGATGGCAAAGGAAATATCAGATAGATGTCTCTTTGGTCTTGCTTGGGAAATCCCCTTATAAAGGGCATGTTCTGTTACCAGAAGGAGTTTACGAGCTGTTTTTGATACCCTACCTACAGGCACAGTAATAGCGGCATCTCCGTAATAGCCATCGCAGACCACACCAAAATCCAAACTTACTATGTCCCCTTGTTTTAACCTCCTTTTTGAGGGAAGGCCATGTACTACCACCTCATTTACAGAAACACACAAACTGAAAGGATATCCCATGTATCCCTTAAAAGCAGGCCTAGCTCCATTTTTAAAACAAAGCCCTTCGGCCAGCTCATTTAGATCCAGAGTACTAATGCCTGGTTTAATCACCTCCCTGAGGGCCTCTAAAATCTCGGCCACAATCGCATTACTACGACGCATCCTCTCAATTTCCCAGGGAGCTTTTAAAACAATCATTCTAATATCTTCAGAATTTGCTCAAATATCTCCTTAATACCTCCTCGTCCATCAATTCTTCTCACAAGCCCCTTGTTGTTATAAAAACCAATTAAAGGGCTTGTTTGTTGCTCATAGACATCTAATCTGGATTTGACTGTTTCCTCGTTGTCATCTGGTCTCTGATACAATTCACCTCCGCATTTGTCACAAATTCCCTGGGACTTAGGGGGATTAAACATAACATGATACATAGCACCACAGTTTTTACAAGTCCTTCTTCCTGTCAGCCTTTTGATTAATTCTTCTGATGGTACATCAACACTAACTACATGGTCTATCTTACGCCCCATGTTCTCTAATACTTTATCTAAGGCCTCGGCCTGGGCCACGGTACGTGGGAAACCATCCAAAATAAAACCTTTTTCACAATCTGATTGTTTTAGTCTTTGTTCAATAATACCAATCACTACCCCATCTGGAACCAACTTCCCTGCCTCCATATACTCCCTTGCCTTTTTACCCAAGTCTGTCCCCTCTGCCACTGCTGCCCTCAAGATATCACCAGTTGAAATTTGTGGGATGTTATAATGTTCAATGAGCATCTTGGCCTGAGTTCCTTTACCAGCCCCTGGGGGCCCTAAAAAGATAAGATCCATGACAAACCTCCTCTCT
>LJNA01000033.1 GCA_001304365.1 Syntrophobacter sp. DG_60
AGGTAAAAGAATACTACGCCCATCATGCCTGAGACTTCAGCACCTACTGCACTCCACCAGTGAGGACTCCTAGGCACCAACAGAGGCTGCCACTTGTACCAGACAAAGCCGCAAATAAGAGTGGCTCCTAGTAGCGTTGCGACAAGACACTGCTTCCAGTCAAGTCTTTCTAGGGCCAGTTTCATAAAAAAGCCCTGCACTCCCCATAAAATCATACTCATAAAGCTATACAGTACCCACATGTAATCTACCTCCACACTTTTACATGGATTTCCCTGCTTCTCCAGTAAAGCTTGCAGAAAGTGTAATAAAAAACTCTTGCAAGTATTCTATTTGGTATTATAAACGAAAACCCATCGGCTGCCACAAGAGCAAGCACGATGGGCTTTCAGAGGGCCTTTTAGAAATAAAGGGTATTGGAGAGAATCGCCCAATCCTGTCTTATCCCTATCTTTGCTTATGATAAAAACTTGGGTTTGTCAAGCAAGAAATGGAGATTATAAGAATTTTTAGGTTATATGCAGTGGCATTTTCTTGACAATTGTGTTACTGTAAATAAGTTGTAGGTTGGTTTTTTAGCTTTTTAAGCCAAGGCAAATAGAGGTGCTGGTATGAGAGAAGAAAGAAGAAAATTTCCTAGAGAACCTATCTCTGTGGAGGTAGGAGTCAGACACACTGATTGGCCACTAATAAAGGCTAAGAGTTTTGATATCAGTGTAGAGGGAATACGCCTCTTTTTACCGAAGAAGTTCCCAAAGGACAAGGTGATGGAATTAGAAATCAACCTACCCCTTCCCCCAGTTGTTACTCGTGGCAAAGTGGTGTGGGTAAAGGAAGTAGAAACAAAAGGAGGCAAATTTTTCCAGACAGGAATAAAGTTTACTGAGGTGAAACCCGAAGATAAGGCAAGGATAGAGGTCTTTACACAGACAAGGCAAAAATAGAGGCTTTTATAAGGGATGAGTGCTTGGTTATACCCTTCTAAGTGAGTCAATCCGTCTAGTTTTAAATTATCAAGTTAGGTTTGGGCACTTTTCATTCACAATCAAGGGAGCCTATCAAACCCTCTTAACACAGCCTCCCTTGTTTAGTTTCAGGTAACCCTTTTTTAATAAATTACCAGAGGTAAATTATGATTACTCCAGTTTTTCAGATCAAAGTTACAGTAATTACCGATTCAACGTTTATAAATACAACCGAAAATCTTCTTTATATTTAGCCCGTGTCAGATTATTGACAGGATAAAGATATCAGTATAGCTATGATAATGTATGCCGGGGTCAAATCAATGTCCTATATTAAATACAGATATACACTAAAAACAAACAAGGATTTCCTTGTTATTAACATTCTACGGCAAGTAAGGCTGAATAGGAAAAAGAAAATAATAAAAATTAAGGAGGAGTAACAATGATTAAAGAAATGCTTAAGAAAATTGAGTGGTTGGGGCATGATGGCTTCAGAATTAAAAGTAGTTTAACCCTTTATTTTGATCCCTATCAAATAAAGCCAGGACCAGCCGCTGATTTTATCTTCATTAGTCATCCCCATTTTGACCATTGTTCACCCGAGGACATAGATAAGATCAAAGAGGAGGATACTATTATTGTTACAGAGGAGGAATCAGCCAAAAAGCTATCCGGACGAATAGAAGTTATGAAGCCAGGAGATGAAAAGGTCTTTAAGGATATTAAGGTAAAGGCAGTTTCTGCTTATAACATAGGAAAAACATTTCATACAAAAGAAAAGGGTTGGCTAGGCTTTGTGGTAGAAGTAGAAGGTGTCCGTATATATCATGCCGGGGATACCGATTTCATCCCTGAAATGGAGGAAATTAGAGCAGATATAGCGTTTTTACCCGTCTCAGGTACCTACGTCATGACCGCTGATGAAGCAGTTAAGGCCGCACTTACTATCAAGCCACAAATAGCCATTCCTATGCATTATGGAGCCATTGTTGGAACAGAGACAGATGCCGACCGATTCGCTAAAGCCTTAGAGGGAAAGATAGAAGTGGTTATCTTACCTAAGGAAGACAAATAATATTTTAGTTTGTTGAAGAATTCTATTTTTGTAGGATCTTCAATTATACCATTTTTCATAATGTGAGGGGATGGTAATGGAAGTAAGAAAGGCTATTTATACGCGTTGGAGTGCAAGGGGATTTTTGCCGAAGGCCGTTGAAGACACCCTTATTACCGAAACCCTAGGAGCAGCTATTCAGGCCCCTTCGGCCTGCAATATGCAGCCTTGGGAATTTATTGTCGTTAAAGGAGAAGCAAAAGAATTTTTGGTTAGGGCATTACTTTCTGCTTATAATAAGGAAAGGAGACCGTCCCGTGCGCGGACTTCATTACCAAAAAAATACAAAGACCGCATGCAAACTCTTTTTGAAGCCATAAAACCCTTTGCCGAAAAGACGCCGGGGTTTGACATATGGGAGGGAAGTTTGAGTTTTTATGGTGCTCCGGTAGTTATCATCGTGGCTAAGGATAAACAAATAGCTCATTTGCGTCTTTTGGATATTGGCCTGGCCGTGCAGAATTTGATACTTATGGCTCAAACTATGGGGCTTGGCACCTGTCCAATTGGTGTTGCTGTAAGGTATGAAGATGTAATCAAGGAAGTGCTCCATTTGCCAGATGAACTAGAGCTGGCCTTAACCATCGCCCTTGGTTATCCGGATAGTTCTCTTCCGATCAATGAGTTTAGGGCATCGCGGGTGGATTTAAAAGATTGTGTGCGTTGGATAGACCGAGTTTAAAAAATGTCCTGTGATAGAGACGAACAATCAAGGCTGCGGCCAGGATTTGAGGAATTTCTAGGGATGAAACATATTAAAATCAAGAATGATAGCTTCTTAATTTCCGTCCAAAAATAATTTCTCTCTCTAGACACCTAGATAATGTGGAGAATGTCGCTTGCGGCGCATTTGGACTCGACCCATAATTAATCCCAAAATCCAGCCCGCCAGTAAGACCCCAGCTCCACTTGCAAACCATAGGCTATCTTTCTTTCTTTCCAATTCCTTATTCCTTTCTAAAAGGGTGGTCAACTGACTTTTAAGCTTTCTATTATCTATCTCCAGTTGATCCTTAAGTTGTTTCGTCTCCACGTAGTTGGCTGAACCCGATTTCAAGTCCTCATAGTCCTTCTCCAATTTGGCCAACTGTTTCTCCTTTGAGCGTAAAGTGGCTTTTAGTTCCGAATTTGAGGCATCCAGAGTCCCTCTGGCTTCCCTAAGATTCCTAAGTTCCTTTTGCATCGTTTTTACCTTTTTTTGGAGTCCACTGATAATAAAGGATTTGGGAATATTTGAAGTCAGGTAGCGACTCAAGACATACCCTTCCTTCCCATTTTTCGGCTGAACTTTCATCCAGTCCCCAAGATCTTCCAGGACTTCTACCTCTTCATCTGACCTTAGCATAGCTAAAATCTTATGCCGTGTAGATGTCCCACCACGAAGAGTAATTTCAAGAGAATCCGTAACATACATGGTCTTGGCCCAAGCTGGGGCAACACTTAAGGCGAGACTAATTACTAGGGTAAGCTGGAGGATTATTCTACGCATAAAATCCCTCCCTTCTTACTTATTCTTTAACTTTTGAGACAGTATTCTTCTAACAGACATCCATTGATTTGTCAAAGTAGGAAGCAATAGAACGGATGCTTACGGATACCACGAAAGCAAAGAACGTTTTAACTTTGGTTGCCTAAAATCGAGTTTGAATTTAAATAAGATGGCCTAAATTAGCCCTCTTCTCCTTTTAAAATCTCTCTGATTTCGGCTGATGCCCAAAAATTTGCTTCGCAACTTCGTTTGTACCCAAACGTTAGATACCAATCTTCGAAGATATATTTTGTACCCAGCTTAAACCTAAATTACTACAGCTTTTTGGTCAAAGTTATAGCAATCGCATCAATAGATAATACCTGCACTTCTTCCCTTGGCAGATAAAAGAGAAAAAAAGCTGGGTATTAAATATAGCTTCTAAATGTTGTAACCTAACAATAAGATTTACTTAACCGCTTTAGCCAAGTTAGCCCCGGCCTTGAACTTAGCCACTTTCTTGGCCCGAATCTTAAGAGGCTTACCTGTCTGAGGATTCCTGCCCGTTCTAGCCTTCCTTTTCATGACAGAGAGGGTTCCAAACCCAGCCAGAGCAACCTTATCCCCCTTCTTTAAGCTCTTTGTTACCGTATCAACGATGCTGTTCAATACCTTTCCTGCCAATGCCTTGGAAATACCAACATCACTAGCAACAGCATTGATTAACTCTCCCTTATTCATATAAAGTCCTCCCCTCCTTTTTGCCGAAAGTATCGGCAATTGGTTCTCTTATACACGCAGTATTTCCGAATGTCAATATTTTTCTGATACTTATTCTAGCAAAAAATAGGCTTGCTAAGGTGTCCGATTTCCGAGAATGCTGATTATTGCTGGAGGGCGATGAGGGATTTGAACCCTCGCCCTTTGGCTCCGGAGGCCAACGCTCTTTCCTCTGAGCTAATCGCCCTCAAACAGTTTGTATCTTAATCAGCTCTTTGTGTCAAGCTTGACAAAAAAATAAAGGCGACTTAGTTTTTCTATAATGGATATTTCAGTAGTAATACCTGTGTACAATGAGGAGGCCTCCTTAAAGCCGCTCTATGCGAAATTAAAGAAAACATTGGAGGAAATTAATAGGCCTTATGAGATTATTTTTATAGATGATGGAAGTAAGGACAGTAGCTGGGAAATATTAAAACATTTAAGGAAGCAAGATAAAAATATTAAACTCATTCGCTTGACACGCAATTTTGGTCAAACAGCAGCTATAACTGCGGGGTTTGAGCATGCTGAAGGTAAGATTACTATTGGGATGGATGCAGATTTGCAAAATGAGCCAGCAGATATTCCCTACTTTTTAGCCAAGATAGAAGAAGGTTATGATTTAGTAAGCGGTTGGAGAAGGTATAGGCAAGATGCCTTAATAACCAGAAAGGTCCCTTCCTGGATAGCAAATTGGCTAATAAGTAAGATTACTGGTGTAAAATTGCATGATTATGGCTGTTCTCTAAAGGCATATAAGAGTTGGGTAGTAAAAAACCTCCATCTTTATGGAGAGATGCATCGCTTTATCCCTGCCTTGGCCAGATGGTGTGGGGCACAAATTACAGAGATTGAGGTCCGGCATTACCCACGTAGATTTGGGCAGGCCAAATATGGTCTTTCTCGGACATTAAAAGTGATTTTGGACCTAATTACTGTTAAATTTTTACTGAGCTATTCTACTAAACCTTTACACTTTTTTGGTATTCCAGGTGCAATCTCATTTTTAGCGGGTTTTTTTATCTGTAGCTATCTGAGTGTGCTTAAATTTTTCTATCATGTTCAACTCTCCCAAAGACCTTTACTTTTACTGGGAGTATTATTGATCTTTATGGGGATTCAGTTTATTAGCTTGGGGCTTTTGGCAGAACTGGTAATAAGGATCTACCATGAAGCACAAAAGAGGCCCATTTATGGAATTAAGGAAATTTTAAAATAATCTAGGACAATGCAATACTACCCTGTAAACTTAGATTTAAAGGGAAAAAGCTGTTTGGTGATAGGGGGTGGAGAGGTTGCCTTTAGGAAGGTTGAAAGACTCCTGGAATGTGGTGCCAATGTGAAGGTAGTAGCCCCTAAATTGGGGGCAAGGATAAAGGAACTCATTAAAGAAAGAAAAATAGAATATTTAGGGACTAAATATAAAAAAGAATTTTTAAAAAATGCATTTTTGGTGATTGGCGCTACTAATAATCAAACACTTAATGCCCATATTAGCGAAGAAGCTTATAATGCCCATATTCTTTGTAACATTGTTGACCAACCTGAAAGGTGCAGTTTTATTGTGCCAGCAGTAATAGTAAGGGGTGACCTAACTATTGCTATTTCCACCTCAGGAAGGAGCCCTGCATTGGCCAGAAAGATGCGTTTAGATTTAGAAAAGTCCTTTGGTATGGAATATGCTGTCTTTCTAGAGCTTATGGGAAGGATTAGAAACAAGATATTAAAAAGCGTAAATGGACAGAAGACACGGAAGCAACTGTTTAAAAAAATCATCGATTCTGATATATTAACATGGTTAAAGAATAAAGAATTTTCAAAAATAGATGCATACCTTAAAAAAACACTGGGGGTGAATCTAGATTTTTCTGACGGCTTACAAAGCAAGCAGTTATTTTCTAACTCTAAAAAGACTGACTAATACTAGCTAAATGGGGTTTGGGACGGAACTCCGATGTCAAAAATGGTATTTTATATAGGCAATTTCCACAACGATGGATAAGTTTTTTTATCAACTGGCCTTGATGGGTTATGGGGTGGCTATGGTGGGTTTTTTCATCTATCTTTTACGCCCACAGCACTCAGTATCTCGAATTGCTACATTAGTACTTTTGTGTAGCTTCTCTTTCCATAGCATTGGTTTAGGAATTTCTTGGATAAGTCTCGGTTATTTCCCTTTTACCACTATAAAAAGTTCATTGTCCTTCATTGCCTGGCTACTGGTTATCATATATTTAATCTTTGGATGGCGGCTTGCTATCTTGGGTACCTTCCTTTCACCACTTATTGTAGGTCTTATGCTCTTGTCTAAGGTAGTCCCTGCCATTGCAGAACCACGCCCTTTAATTAAGGGTTTTTGGTTAAGTCTCCATATTGGCTTTTCCTTGATTGGTGATGCATTTTTGGCATTGGCATTTTGCGCAGGGGTTATGTACCTTGTTCAAGAAAGGCATATTAAAAAAAAGAGATTAGGAGGTCTTTATCAACGACTCCCCTCGCTCACTTTACTGGACGATTTGAATCATAAAGCATTGATATGGGGTTTTTCTACGCTTACATTAGGTCTTATATTGGGAGCCCTTTATGCTCAGTGGATAAGAGGGCATTATTGGGCATGGGATCCAAAAGAGGTATGGTCAGGCATTACTTGGCTTGTTTATGCTATCCTTATCCACGAACGCCTGGCAGTGGGATGGAGGGGTAGGCGAGCAGCCATAATCTCCATTATTGGCTTTATGTTTTTATTATTTACCTTTTTGGGGGTAAATTATTTACTTAAAAGCTACCATGTATTTAAATGAGAGATAAGAAGATTGTTCTGATTGGTTTAAATCATAAAACTGCACCAATAGAGCTGAGGGAGCGTCTAGCAACCAGTGACAATTATGAGATCCTGCGCCAAGTAATGCAACTGCCACCTGTTAAAGAAGCTTTGTTTTTGTCTACTTGCAATCGAATAGAAATTACAATCACCACGGAGGAAGAACCTGAGGGTGCTATCAAAACCATAAAAAACTTCTTAGCTCAGTATAACCAAATAGATTTAAAGGACTTTGAAAACTCTATCTATACTTATCTTGACGCAGATGCGGTAAAACACCTGTTTTTGGTAGCTTCTAGTTTAGATTCTATGGTAATAGGAGAACCACAAATTTTGGGACAAATCAAGGAGGCATATCGCCTTTCTCTTAAACAGCGTGTAGCAGGTCCTATTCTCAATCGCTTGTTACATAAGGCATTCTCGGTCGCAAAGCGAGTGCGCACAGAGACTGAGTTGGCCCATCATGCTGTATCCATTAGTTATGCAGCAGTAGAGCTGGCAAAGAAGATATTTGGTGATTTAAATGGGAAACACATCTTGCTTATAGGGGCTGGAGAGATGGCCGAACTGGCAGTGCGCCACCTCTTAGGCAGTGGGGTAAAAGATATTGTGATAGCCAACCGTACATTAGAACGGGCAGTGGAGCTTTCAAAAGAATTTAATGGAAGGCCTATTTCTCTGACGGAAATAAGTGATTATCTTGCTTGGACAGATATTGTCGTTAGCTCTACAGGTGCCCCTCATTTCGTTATCCATTATGATCATATAAAAGGGGTAATGAGGCAACGTAAAAATCGTCCGATTTTCTTTATTGACATTGCTGTTCCTCGTGATATAGACCCCAAATTAAATGACTTAGACAATGTTTATCTTTACAATATTGATGATCTTCAAGATATAATAGAAATACATAAGCATGTGCGACAAAAGGAGGCACGGAAGGCAGAACGGATTGTAGAAGAAGAAGTTATCAGGTTTAAATGGTGGTTAGAAACCTTAGAGGCAGTGCCTATCATTGTATTGCTTAAAAAGAAGTTAGAAGAAATTAGGCAGAAGGAGTTGAGTAAGACCTTGAAAAACTTAAAGCACCTATCTGAAGAAGATAAGGAGGCAATAAAAGTGATGACCAATGCTATGGTAAAGAAGATCCTTCATGACCCTATCACATTCCTGAAAAAGGGAGAAAAACGGCCAAAAGTAGACCTTTATTTAGATCTCGCCCGTAAGCTTTTTAATTTAGATGAAATTAGTCAAGAAGAAGATTATCATAAGTAAGGAGGTATGCTACGTTTCATATTGGTTTTACAGAATTTATTCTAATTTCTCTTATCATCTTGGTAATCTTTGGTGCTAAGCGCTTGCCCGATTTAGGGAAAGGGATTGGCATGAGCATTAAGAATTTTAAAAAGGCCTTAAAGGAGCCAACTGAAGTTAATATCACACCAAAAGATAAAGTAAAAGACCAGAAACAAGAGGAATAGTTAGGGCATCATCTATTGGAGAGAATAGTTCACTGAGAACAGCTGCGCTTGCACCCAAAATGGCAATGGGCCAGTGATAAAAAAACAGGGTAAGCAAACAACAGACAAGAAAATTGCTTAGGGAGCCCCCTAATGTTTTGGTTTGCCAGATCCTTTTGAGAGGGATGTAGTATCCTGCAATAGCAGCTATAGGGTCTCCTAATGTTAAATATAGCAAGGCGCAAACAGCTATTTTCTTAGGAAAAATATAGATGGTTAAAGTAACTGCAGCCAGATAATAAACAGTGCTTGTAAGAGAGGCATATTCTCCCTTTTTAAAAAGTGTGCTAAAATGGTTCAGAAACCACCGATTGAATGGAGGCAGAAGAAGTCTAAGGGCATCTATTAATAAGGCACAGAGAAATAAACAGAATGTAATAAAAGCAGCCAATTTTTGAGAAAAATGACTAAAATAATAAATAATAGGGATTAAGGTACCCAGAAGATGCCAGAATTTGCGTGCCCAAAGATTCATAGCAAAAATGTAACTTTAAATCCCTTAAAAGTCAAAGGTAAAATGTTAATAGGCTTTATTGTGTTTTTAGGATTGATTTCTTTATTGGTAAATAACTGTGGTTCTAGGAGATACCCTTTAGAGACAAAACTCTCTGTACCAACACATCATATAGAAGTGGGCATGATCTTCTTAGAAAAAGGCAAGCTGGATGATGCAAAACGTGAATTTCAACTGGCTTTAGAAATGGTCCCCACAGCAGTAAAGGCCTATGTTGGGCTAGCCTTAATATCTGCTCAAAAGGGGAATGAAAAGGAAGCCTGGGAACATTTAAAAAAAGCCGAAGCGCTTGCTAAAAATGATGAAGATAAATTAGGTATGCTTGTAGGTAAGATTCGCCTTGCTGATTTGCTTTATTCTCCCGAGCTTTTGTCCTTAGCTAAGGGGGCCTTTAACGAGGTCATGGTCCTTAGACCAGGATATGCACCCGCCTGTTTTTATATGGCTCAAGTATATGAACATGCCTTCATGTTTAAAGACGCTAAGTCGTTGTTAAATAGCGTTTTAAATTCAGAGAACCCTTTAGCTTTGCAAGCTTACAATAAATTGGATAGGTTAGAGAAGATTCAAATAGCACAACCAATAAGCCTATTGGCCAAGGAGATTGGCTTGAAGGATAGAGTTACTAAGGCTGAGATGGCTGCTTTATTGACGCACGAGCTGAAGTTGCCCCAAATTTTAGAGATTGGCCAAGTATCAAATATGGTACTAAAGGACATTGGTAATCAGCGATTTGGGGAAGAGATTGAACTCATAGTCCCTTTAGGGATAAAAGAATTATCTGCTACCGTTGATGGTTATTTTGATCCAGAGATAGTGGTTACCAAAGCGAGTTTTTGTCAAATTGCTGAAAGTATATTGTTCAAACTGACAGGTGCTCAAATCGGGTTTAAAAACCTGCGCTCCCCTTATAAAGACCTTAAGGCCAAGCAGCCTTATTACAATGCCTGCATGATTTGTTTGATCAAAGGCATTGTTGTCCCTAAAAACAGAGCTAAATTTGGCCCCCTTGTGCCTGTCTCTGGAGCAGATGTTTTGTTAGGTCTTAGGCGCTTACGCGAAGAGGCAAGACTATTTTAGCTAATCAGTAATCGTTCACCGCAGAGAAAAATAAGAATTTTAAAAATGCTCTGCTTTTGTGCTCTGTGATCTCTACGTTCTCTGCGGTAAATAGAAAAATGATGAACGGCTGCGCTAATCATCACGATGCCAATAAATCCTGAGAAATCGAGCATTTTCTGTATATTTTATCTCTAGATCTCCTTTACATGCTCGCCCTATAGCCTCACCTATCCTCCTAGCAAGGTGATCATCTGTTAGATTGATAGTAATGCCTTTGTTATCTTCTTCTATATTGATTAGCCTTTTTAGAGGAGACTTTTCACTTTCTTCCTCTATCAAATTATTTATCAAATTTAAGATTTCTTCTTTATGTGTGGTTAAGTATTTACCTGTAAGGAATACTATACCAGCAGGGTATCTATTTAAAATGCGTCTACAGGCTGGACAGATATATTCATCACCACTTATCTCCGCCTTTTTCTTTTCGGTTGGCCAAACCCAACGACCATCAAGATAAATGGCCTGACATACAGGGCATATCATACCATCTGGATACTTCCGACCTTCATAATAGGGATCATGAATCTTTTCTTGGATTAATCTATCTTTTCTTAAAATGTTCAATTCATCCTCCTATACTCTAAAATCTTTTTGAAATCAATTTTTTAACATTGCTCTTTATTCCAAAGATTGAATAGGTTTCCTTTATAAATTTATAGATGCCTTCTACATGAAGATTATGCTTTTCCCGCAAGGTGGATTGTGGGCCATGCTCAATAAATGCATCTGGTAAGCCTAAACATTTTACAGGAATTTGAATGTTTAATTCTTGAAGGGTCTCGATAACAGCGCTGCCGAATCCACCCATTAGTATATTTTCCTCTATGGTGATAATGCCTTTACAATTGGAAGATAATTTTGAAAGAAGAGATTTATCTATTGGTTTCACAAAACGCGCATTTACCAGGGTAGGATAAAATCCTTCTTCTTGTAACCTTCTTACAGCCTCTAATGCAGGATAAACCATGTGGCCAATGGCTAGAATAAGCAAGCCTTCTCCGAGTGTTAATATTTCAGATTCTCCTATAGGTAATATTTTTAATGTTTTATCAAGCTCTACTCCCTGTCCCCTCCCACGTGGATAACGCAGGGCAATGGGGCCTTGGTATTCTATCGCAGTTTTTAGCATATGCCTTAGCTCATTTTCATCCTTAGGAGACATTATTATCATGTTGGGGATGATACGGAGATAAGAAAGGTCAAATGATCCATGGTGCGTTGGTCCATCTTCCCCTACAACCCCACCACGGTCTATTGCAAATACTACTGGCAATCCTTGAAGGCAAACATCGTGGATAATATGCCCTCTGGAGGAATGTAGAATATATAGCTACTACTGGCTTTAGTCCCTGTGTTGCCAATCCAGCAGCAAAGGTTACAGCATGTTGTTCAGCAATGCCCACATCAAAGAAACGTTCTGGGAAATGTTTTTTAAAGAGGCACAAGCCGGTACCCTCTGGCATGGCGGCAGTAATTCCAACAATCCGTTTATCGGTCTGGGCTAACCGAACTAGTGTTTTTGCAAATATTTCTGTATAAGTGGGGTGTTTATCCCCTATTTTATGATTGATTTTGTATGGTGTTTCAGGGGTTATCTTAAATTTTCCTATACCATGAAAAGAGGTAGGGTCTTGCTCTGCAGGCTTATATCCTTTTCCCTTTACTGTAAGCACATGTACCAAAATAGGCCCCTCCATTTGCTTTGCATGCTCAAATGTTCTAATAAGTGTCTCTAAGCGATGCCCATCGATAGGGCCTAGATAATCAAATTTAAGGGCCAAAAAGAGCATCCCTGGTGTGAATAGGGTCTTCAGTGAATCCTCACTCCTTTTTACAATATGAATAAAATTTTCACCACCTGGTAATGAGGATAGGAAACGTTCAATCTCCTTTTTAAAGCGGCGGAAGGTACGACTTGTTAGTTTTCTGCTAAGGAATGAGGAAAGTGCACCTACATTGTGAGAAATAGACATCTCGTTGTCGTTTAATACCACAATTAAATTCCTTTCCAATTCACCTGCTTGATTTAAGGCCTCAAAGGCCATGCCCCCTGTCATGGCCCCATCGCCAATTACTGCCACTACCTTGGCATTTTCCTGTTTAAGCTGTTTTGCTGTAGCAATCCCTAGAGCAGCTGAGACAGATGTGCTGGCATGACCTGTTGTAAAAACATCATAAATGCTTTCATTAGGGTTTGGAAATCCGCTGATACCCCCAAATTGCCTTAATGTATAAAAAGAATCTCGTCTTCCTGTAAGGATCTTGTGGCAGTAACATTGGTGCCCTACATCCCAGATGATCTTATCCTTTGGGGTGTCAAATACATAATGTAAGGCAATGGTCAATTCCACTGCCCCCAAGTTAGGGGCCAAATGGCCTCCTGTCTTTGCCACTGTTTGAATGATCTCTTTCCTTATCTCTTTTGTAAGTTGTTTTAACTCTGGCAAAGACAGGGATTTTAAATCCTCAGGGCTATTGATCTTATCTAAGATATTTTTGTTCATTGCTTCATAGAAACTTATAAAATTTATTCTTTGCTGATATGGAAATCATTAAATCCTAAATTCTAAGCACTAAATCCTAAACAAACCCAAATCTCAAAATTCAAAACCTCATCTCTACTAACCTCTATTAATCTCTTCGTCTGTTTTGGTCATTTGAATTTTGATCATTCGAATTTGTTTAGAATTTCGGATTTAGTATTTAGTGCTTTATCGCCTCCATCATTTCTTAATCTTTACTAATCTCTATTTATCTCAATTATCTCCAGTTAAGTTTTGTTCATTATTATTAATGTCTTCATTAATGTCTTCTATCCTTAATATAATAGGCAATAGCCCTTAAGGGTTCTGCCTCTTTTCCAAATTTTTCCAGGGCATTTATAGCCTGTTTAGTATGGTTTAATGCTAACTCCTTTGCCCTGCTTAATCCCATTATACTAGGATAAGTAGATTTTTTCTTTTCTTGATCCACATTTGCTTGTTTACCTAGTTCTATAGTTGTACCTTCTATATCTAGAATATCATCCACAATCTGGAAGGCCAAACCTATGTGGTGTCCATATTTGCTCAAGGCCTTAATTTGATCTTTTGTGCCACCTCCTAAAATGGCACCACTTTCCACAGATGCTGCAATTAAAGCCCCTGTTTTGTGTCTGTCCATTGTTTCCAATTCTTCAGCATTGGTCTTTTTCCCCGTAGCTTCCAGATCCATTACTTGCCCCCCCACCATCCCCCTAAATCCAGATGCTTCAGCGATTAAGTGAACAATAGTAATTAAGGAGGAATTCGGTATAGAATGAGTGAGTCTCGGGTGGGTAAGTAAATAAAAGGCCTCTGTCAATAGGGCATCACCTGCCAGGATGGCCAATGCGTCTCCAAATACCTTATGGCTAGTAGGCTTACCCCTTCTTAAATCATCATTATCCATAGCGGGTAAATCATCATGTATTAGGGAATAAGTGTGGATAAGCTCTAGTGCACAGGCTGCTGGCAGGGCTACTTTTAGATCACCGCCTACAGTTTCAGTAGCTGTTAAACATAGAATAGGCCGCAGC
>LJNA01000034.1 GCA_001304365.1 Syntrophobacter sp. DG_60
TGTCATTACCACAACAACTCGGTGAGTTGTGACAATTCACCCACTACCAGGCGTACATTTTAACAGGATAGGTGTTGGGTCTTGACAGGAAAAAGAAAAAGGTCAGATTTTTTAATTTGATATTTAAAGACATGTGGAAACTTCCTTTGATCCTAATTTTAGGTTTTATCCCTTTATTGGGATGTGTAAGTTGGCCACTGGCCAGACCCGAAGCGCCTCAGGGACCTCAGACCCGCTTTGACAAGCGCTCTGAGTTTGGTCGCATTCTTGTGGTTGATGAAGGCCAGATGCGCTACCTCCGCTTTGGTGACGTCGACGGCCGTAACCAGAGCATGATCTTGCTTTCGAACCCCAAGGCAGTGCCCATGGAGTACATCCGTTTGGCGATGCTCGGCATGCTTTTCACGCCGCGGAGGGAATGTGTGCTCATGATTGGCCTAGGGGGCGGCACCTTCACGTCGTTGCTACGGCGACACTATCCCGCATTGTGGATTGATGTTGTGGAGGTTAATCCGATTGTGGTGGAAGCCGCAAAGAGATTCTTTGCGGTGCGAGAGGACTTACGCTTTCGTATCCACATCGAGGACGGCGCCGCTTTTATTGAGCGAGCGTCGCACTCGTATGATCTCATCATGCTCGATGCCTACACGCAGGACGGTCTGCCCGGGCACCTGGCAACCCCCAAGTTCTTTAAAGCCGTCAAGGCGAGGCTTTCCGACAATGGGGTCGCCGTTCTCAATCTCTGGGTCGACCAGTACACAGAGCGCGTAATTGAGAAACTCTTCCGTGCTACGTTTCCAGAAACCGCATGCATCCGAAGTTCCGATGACTTCAACTTGGTTCTCTTCGGCAAGGTTTCTGCCACAATGTCAGAGCACGAGGAATTGGTGACTGCAGCCCGCCGGCTTACCACGGATTTGGGCCTATCCTTTGATCTTGGCAAACTGGCCGAGCGATTGAAAGAGAGGTGTAAGAGAGGTATCAGGCCTTGACAGTTGACATATTGAGTTTATTGAGTTGAGAAAGGGAAAAGGGCGTAGAGAACTATTATGAAAAGGTTATTTTTTAGCATAGCATTTATTCTCTTGATAATGGCCATATCAGGCATATCTCAGGCCAAGGTGACAGGGGTATGCTCAAACTGCCATACCATGCACAATAGTCAGGGAGGACAACCTATGGCCAGGGAATATTCAGGGGGAAGCTTGGTTGACGATCCTGATCCTAATCCCGCCTTGCTTATAAATGATTGCATAGGTTGTCATTTTGATGTTGGCAGTTCCACCATCGTGGGTAATACACCCATTGTGTTAAATGCAAGTCTACCCACTGAAGCTTTAGCCGGTGGAAACTTCTATTATGTAGATCAGGTTGATTATGCAAATGGTCATAATGTAGCCAGTATTTCGCCCCAAGAAAGCCCCCCCATGGATGTGCCACCAGGGTTTAAAGAAAATGTTTCTATCCCAGGAGGTACAGGTCCTGCAAGCTGGGATCAGCAGCTTACCTGTGCTGGCACGTGGGGCTGTCATGGCAATAGAAACGAAGAAAATCCTTACATCTCAATTTATGGCGCTCACCACACTGTAGGATCAATCGACGGTAGCACTGTGGGAACAAGCTACCGTTTCCTATACGGGGTATTGGGCGCAGAACATGTCACTTGGGAACAGGGAATTGTTGAAAACCCCGCTACACATAATGGCTACAAGGGTAATCCTGATTATGCTGGCATGGATACCATAAGTTATCTGTGTGGTCAATGCCATGGGAACTATCACGCCCATGGGAGTTTAGGTGGTACTACTCAAGTAGGAAGTACGTCCCCTTGGTTAAGACATCCCTGTGATATTTCCTTCAGCGATGTTTCTGGCGGTTATACTAATTCAGAATATGCGGATTATACTACTTACAGTTCAACAGCTCCGGTTGCCTATAGTAGTCCGACAGGATCAGAAACAACCGTGGATGCTAGCAGTATAATTATGTGCCTCTCTTGCCACCGTGCCCATGGGAGTCCACATTATAAGCTGATGCGCTGGGACTATAAGGGTTGGCCTCCAGGCACCAACGGCTGTAACGTCTGCCATACCTCAAAAGATTAGCATAAAACAAAACCTGGCTAAAAGAAGATAAGCAGAGATTTGTATAGATTAAGGAATAATGGAAAAGAGTACCAAATCTTAAAAATGACAAATATCAAATCTCACATCAAACTCAAAATTTAAAATTTTTAAATATCAACAGGCTGAAAGTTTAGTACTTCCATGTTATAATAACTTAACATGAAGGCTTTTGATTGTAAGATGTGCGGTGAGTGCTGCAAGGGTAAAGGAGGAATACGTATTGTAGGAGAGGAGATCAATGTTATTGCAAAGTATCTTAAGATAACTAAAAGGGAATTTTTAAAAAAATATTGTGTACTGAATGGAAATCACTATTATATAAAAGAGAAAGAAGACATAAGCTGTATCTTTTTAGATGAAGATGGAAAATGCTTGATTCATCCCTGTAAGCCCTTGCCCTGTAAGCTTTGGCCCTACTGGAAGGGACTGCTAAATAGTGAATTAGATTGGCAGGCCTTGATGTCCTTTTGTCCGGGATTAAATAAAGATGCCCTTTATGAACTATTTGTAAAAGAAGGCATCTCTTATAGACAGAAGATAATGAATGAAAAGGATGAAAGAAATTATTTATAGGAGCTAAAATCGTGGAGTGGAATGGTTAAATCGTTTAGTCGTATAATCGTTAAATCGAAAATTGGTCAAATCGTTAAATTCAAGAGGAAGCGCTCAACTACGAATGGTTTTACTGTTTAACAAATCAACCAATTGACTAATCATCAAATTAACTAACAGGCATTTGGGCTTGACACCAACAGATTAAATGCTATAAAGGAAAGCCCAATGGGGATGTAGCTCAGTGGGAGAGCGCCTGCTTCGCATGCAGGAGGTCAGGGGTTCAAATCCCCTCATCTCCACCAGATTGCTGAGTAATTTGATTAAGAATATAGGTAATATCAGTTGCTTTTTGTAAATGGGGTCTGGGGCAAAAACCCCCAGCGTAGGCATGCGCACCGCTCATATAAAAAGGCACACAAAAGAAACAGATATTGAGATTTCTCTAAATGTGGATGGTAAGGGAAAGGCTCAAATAAGCTCAGGCATCCCCTTTTTGGATCATATGCTTACCCTATTTTCAGTTCATAGCCTTTTTGACCTTAAAATGGAAGCAAAGGGTGATTTGGAAGTAGATGCCCATCATACTACTGAAGACATTGGTATTTCGCTGGGGCAGGCTATTAAGGAGGCATTAGGTGATAAAAGGGGTATCTTTCGATATGGTCAGTCCTCTATACCTATGAACGAGGCACTGGCCCAAGTGGTTGTTGATTTGTCCGGAAGGCCATTTTTTGTGTATAAAGGTAAAAAATTAATGGGGAAGATTGAGACATTTGATTTGGAATTGGTAAAGGAGTTTTTTTGGGCATTGAGCTCTCAGGCTGCCATGACCTTACATGTTTATTTAAATTATGGAGAAAACAAACATCATTGTGTAGAGGCTATATTTAAAGCCTTTGGCCAAGCCTTAAGAAAAGCAGTGGCCAAAGATATAAGTCGTTCGGACATCCCCTCCTCTAAAGGGGTCTTATAAAGTGATAATCATTCCAGCAATTGATTTAAAGGATGAAAAATGCATAAGATTAGTGCAAGGAAAAGAGGGCACAGAGACTATCTATCACAAAGACCCAGTGGCTATGGCTCGTATTTTAGAAGAAAAGGGGGCAAAGCGCATTCATGTAATTGACATAAATGGGGCATTCTTAAAAAGGCCTTATCATACCAAGCTAATAGGGAAAATACTAAAATCAATAAATATACCTATTCAACTAGGTGGTGGTATTAGAACTATGGAGGACATTAAGACTTATTTAGACATGGGGGTAAATTGGATAATTTTAGGTAGTTTGGCCTTAGAAAATAAAAAAAGATTTATAGATATCTGCGAGCGATTTCCGACTAAGATTCTGTTGGCCATCGATGCCAAAATGGGAAAAGTAGCTATAGATGGATGGAAGAAAATTGCGGATTACCATGCCCTTTCCTTGGCTAAAGAGGCCGAAAAGATTGGGGTCTCCGGCATAAATTATACAGATATATTAAGAGATGGTATGGAAACAGGGCCTAATTTAGAGGGTATTTTAAGCATTTTAAAGGCGGTAAACATCCCAGTATATGCAGCAGGGGGAATTTCTTGCATAGAAGATGTAAAGGCACTACTTTCTTTAGAAAGTGATGGCTTGAAGGGCATGATCATCGGGCGTGCCTTCTATACAGGAAAAATCGATATTCAAGAAGCCATAAATTTAAGTGAGGAGAGAGATGTCAAATAAGCTTACTTATGCCAAAGCAGGTGTGAGTATTGAAAGGGCAAATGAAGCAACCCTCCGCATAAAGAATCTGGTTAAAAAGACTTACGGGGCTGGCGTCCTTTCTGATATCGGTGGGTTTGGTGCCTTTTTTGCCTTCCCATCAGAGAGGTATAAAGACCCTGTATTGGTTTCAGCAACTGATGGTGTGGGGACAAAGCTAAAGATTGCCTTTTTGCTTGATAAGCATGATACTGTAGGGATTGATTTGGTGGCTATGTGTGCCAATGATATTATAGTCCATGGTGCTACACCATTGTTTTTCTTAGATTATATAGCCATGGGGCACCTTGTACCTGATAAGGTACAAAAGATTGTAGAAGGAATTATTGAGGGTTGTCAGCAGGCGAGCTGTTCCTTAATAGGTGGAGAAACATCTGAAATGCCCGATTTTTATAAAAAGGATGAATATGATTTGGCAGGATTTATTGTAGGGGTGGTAGGAAGGGGAAAGATTATAGATGGTTCAGATATTGCAGTAGGGCATAAAATCATTGGTCTAGC
Organism: Syntrophobacter sp. DG_60; assembly: GCA_001304365.1. The sequence goes on from LJNA01000034.1 coordinate 4,934, forward strand.
CTCTAGTGGGTTGCACAGCAATGGCTATTCTTTAGTGAGAAAGCTATTTTTTGAAAGGCTTAAATGGTCTATTGACCATTACCTTAAGGAATGCGACAGGACGCTAGGAGAGGAACTTTTAATCCCTACACGCATTTATGCCCTTTCTATCTTAAACTTAATAAAAAACTTTGATATTGCAGGCATGGCCCATATTACAGGAGGGGGCATCTTAGGGAATGTAGCACGTATCTTACCTCAGGCCTGTAAGGCAGTTATAACAAAGGAAAACTGGGAAATACCTCCTATCTTTGAAATTATTCAAACATTAGGCAACATACCATGGGAAGAGATGTGGCAAACATTTAATTGTGGAATAGGATTGGTTTTGGTTATAAATTCAAAGCAGACTCAAGAGGTTATGGAACACCTCAGTGCCTTAAAAGAAAGGCCATTTTTAATAGGGGAGGTCGCTCCACGTGAAGAACATGAACCACCTGTGCAAATCATATAATAAAAAAATTAAAATTAAAGAGGCAAAATTAAATTTTGAATCTTTCATTTTGCATTTTGAATTTTTGTTATGATTCTAGTAAGTGCCTGCCTAATAGGGATAAATTGCCGATATGACTATGGCAATGAGCTTTATCCAGAACTTTTAAAATTCTTGCACCATAAGGCCTACCTCCCTGTATGCCCTGAGCAATTAGGTAGCCTACCTACACCTAGATGCTCAGCAGTGATTATGGGCGGAGATGGATTTGATGCGTTAATGCTTAATGCAAGACTGATTAATGAGAAAGGAGAAGACGTAACATTTAACTTTTTAAAAGGTGCAAAAAAGACATTAGAGCTGGCCCAGGCATTTGGGGTAAATATCTGTTATTTGAAAGAAAAAAGCCCCTCTTGTGGTGTAAAACTAGTCTATTCTGACAAGGGTGTAATCTCAGGTTGTGGGGTAACAACTGCACTTTTATTAAAAAATGGTTATAAAGTAATAGGAGTAAATGGGGGTAAACATGGCTTGGAGGTGTGAAATCTGTGGAAAGGGGCCAAATGTTGGAAATTCTGTAAGCCATGCAGGTAATAGGACAAAGAGAAGGTGGCTACCCAACTTGCAGAAGGTAAGAGTAAAAATTAATGGTCAGACAAGGCGCATCCATGTATGCACTAAGTGTTTAAAAGCAGGGCGGGTGTTAAAACCTACTTAGTAATTACTCAATATCCTGTGGATTTTGAGTAATTAATTGCAAAATGAAAGAAAAAAGATTTATCAGAAAGTTTATTAGACTTCACAGCGGAAAACAGAAGCTATTATTTAATTTAAGTATTTTCGAATTCTAAATTTTACACTTTGCAATATTCATTTTTCATTGTCCTTCTAAGTGAGGCCTATACGCTGAACCTCTAAAACTGTATCAATGTTATAAATGGCGTCTATCACCTTTTGCAAGTGTCGGTTATCACTTACCTCTATCACGAATAAAAGATTGGCCTTTTTCGCTAAATCGGTCTTACTTGTTGCCTTTATGATATTGGCCTTTGCTTGGGAAATGGCCCCGCTAATTTGGGAAAGAAGTCCTATTTTGTCCAAACACATCACTTGAATCTTCACAGGATAAGGCAAATTTTCGTCTTTATCCCAGTTTACCTCAATTAATCTTTCTGAATCCAGCCTCCAAATATTGTGGCAATCTGCACGATGTATGGTCACCCCATGCCCCCTGGTAATATAGCCTATGATTTTATCTCCAGGTATAGGCAGACAACAACGAGCCATCTTAATCATCACATCATCTATCCCTTTTATCTTTATGCCTATGGTTTTTTCTTTCTTTAGTGGGGGCTTAGGAATTTCCTCTATTGTTTCCTTAGGAGGTAAGATACGATTTACTACCTGCTTAGGAGAAAGCTTTCCATAGCCTATGGCCATTAAAAGATCATCTATGGTTTTAAAGGAAAACTGTTTAGCTATTTCAGCAAACCCTGGGTTATTTAAGTATTCATAAAAATTAAGGCCATATTTCTTAAAGGCCTTCTCACATAGCTCCTTGCCTAAGGAGAGTGCCTGATCGCATTCCTGAGTGCGAATATAGTGCTTGATGCAACTTATGGCCTTTGGGCTGTGGACAAATTTTAACCAATCTTTGCTAGGATGTTGTTTGGGTGAGGTAACAATCTCTACTACATTTCCTGTATTCAATTTGTATCTTAGAGGAATAAGCTTCCCATCGATCTTGGCCCCCATACAGTGATCTCCCACCTCTGTATGGATGCTATAAGCAAAATCAATAGGGGTAGAGCCCACAGGCAATGCCTTTACATCACCTTTAGGGGTAAAGACATAAACATCTTTAGGAAATAGGTCTGTTTTTACTGCCTTAAGAAACTCTTTTGGATCCTTTAACTCTCTTTGCCATTCCAAAAGTTGTTTAAGCCAAACAAACCGCTGAACCTCTCTTTCGTCTGCCTCCTCACCTTCTTTATACCTCCAATGTGCAGCAATGCCCTCTTCTGCTATGCGATGCATCTCTTCTGTCCTAATTTGAATCTCTACCCTCCCTCCATAAGGACCCATCAACTTAGTATGTAAAGATTGGTACATATTGGGTTTAGGCATGGCAATATAGTCCTTAAACTTCCTTGGTATAGGCTTCCATAGGGAATGGACCATGCCTAAGGCCTCATAACATTCCCTTACTGTTTTTAAGATAATGCGAAAGGCTACTAGGTCATAAATTTGCTCTAAATCGATTTTTTGGCGTTGCATTTTAAGATAGATGCTATAAATATTCTTTATCCGCCCCTCTACCCTTCCTCTTAGGCCATGTTCTATGAGTTTTTTTTCTAAGAGGCCCTTTATTTCCTCAATGTATTTTTTTTCTTCCTCTTTTCTTTTAGCAATTCCATGAGCAATGTGTTGATAGGTCTCTTGGTCTGTATAATAAAGGGCCAAATCTTCTAATTGGGTTCTTAACCAACCAATGCCTAACCTAGCTGCTAATGGGGCATAGATATCTAATGTTTCCTGAGCAACATGTCTCTGTTTATCAGTGGGAAGATAACCCAAAGTAATCATATTGTGCAGACGATCTGCCAATTTAATTAGCACTACTCGAATATCTTGAGCCATAGCCAGAATCATCTTACGCACATTTTCTGCCTGTCTCTCTATAGAAGAGAAGGAAAGCCTGCTCAATTTGGTAAGCCCATCTATAATAGTAGAAACCTCCTTACCAAATAATTTCTCAATCTCTTCTGAAGTGGCCTTTGTATCCTCGACTGTATCGTGTAAGAGTCCGCAAGCAATGCTAACTACGTCCAATCTCATTTTTGTCAAAATAGCAGCTACCTCTAAAGGGTGAGAAAGGTATGGCTCGCCAGAAAGCCTAATTTGCCCTTTATGGACCTTAGCACAATATATATAGGCCTTTTTGATTAAAGATAGGTCTGCATTTGGATTATAGGCCAAAATCCTATCTAATATATCCTCAATGCGTACCATATTCGTTTCTAGTTAAATAGTTAATTCGTCAAGTCGTTAATTCGTTAAGCCAGTCAATGATTTGGTCACTTTCTGATTCGATGAGTCAACGATAACCATTTAACGATTTTTCAATCTCTACAAATCTTAAGTTTTCTTCTTGGCATTTTGGGATAGTACTTCCAATTCTAATTCTAACTCATTTAAAGGAACAATCCTAGTCTCTCCACTACGGCGTAATCTCACCTCAACCTTGTTCTCTTTTAAGTATTTGCCCAAAGTAATGCGAATAGGGAGGCCAATGAGGTCTGCGTCCTTAAATTTTACCCCTGGACTTACGTCTCTGTCATCATAAAACACCTCTAAACCCCTATTTTTTAGTGTTTGGTAAACTCTTTCAGCGGCACTTGCAATTTTTGACTTTTTTAAATCTATGGGCAAAAGATAAATACAAAATGGGGCTACAGAAAAGAGGAAAATGATACCATGTTCATCATGGTTTTGCTCAATAATGGCGGCCAGAGTGCGTCCTACCCCAATGCCATAGCAACCCATTATCATATATTGCTCTTTACCTTTTTCATCTAAATAAGTGGCCTTTAGGGCCTGACTGTACTTTGTACCTAATTTAAATACATGACCTACCTCAATTCCCCTTTTAAATACAAGTTGCCCACCACACTTAGGGCAAACATCTCCCTCTGTAACAAAACGAATATCACCAAACAGGTCTGCTTCAAAATCCCTGCCAAGATTTATATTCATTAAGTGGTAATCCGTTTTATTTGCCCCGCTTATAAAATTGGTAATATCCTTAATAGTCTTGTCTGCTACAACCTTTATATTTAATCCTACAGGGCCTGCAAACCCAACATCTGCACCTGTGATCTCCTCTACAAAAGTAGGTGGAATCATAGTTAAACTCTCACAGCCCAAAAGGCGGGAAAGCTTTGCTTCATTAATTTCATGGTCTCCCCTCACCAGAACTGCTAATGGTTTCCCATCTGAAAGATATAGGATAGTCTTCACAATCCTTTCAGGTTTTACATTCAGGTAGAGAGTAATTTCCTCTACTGTCTTATAGCCAGGTGTATAAATCTCCTCAATAGGCCTTTGCTTCTCTTCAGGAAATTTAACATCTTTTCCCTCTGCCCTTTCTATATTGGCTGCATAGGAACAATGCTTGCAATATACAATGGTATCCTCCCCTATTTCTGATAATGCCATAAATTCATGTGAGAAACTTCCACCAATTGCCCCTGTCTCTGCTTCAACTACCTTAAAAGTTAAACCACAACGGTTAAAAATCCTCTCATATGCCTCATACATCAATTCGTAAGTCCTCTCTGCTGCTTCATCATCTACATCAAAACTGTATCCATCCTTCATGACGAATTCCCTACAGCGCATAAGGCCAAATCTTGGTCTAATCTCATCCCTAAACTTGGTTTCAATCTGATAAAAATTTAGTGGTAGGTCCCGATAAGAGCGTACTTCATACCTTACTAGGTTTGTAATTACCTCTTCATGTGTAGGCCCTAGACAATGGTCCCTATCATGTCTATCCTTTAACCGCAAAAGCTCCCTTCCATATTGGTGCCAGCGACCTGACATTTGCCAAAGCTCTGCAGGCTGTACCATAGGCAAAAGCAATTCTTGGGCCCCAACTCTATTCATTTCTTCACGGATAATGTTTTCTACCTTCCTTGATGCCATAAGCCCAAGTGGAAGATAAGAATAGATGCCTGAGGCCAACTTCCTAATCATCCCTGCCCTCAACATCAGCTTATGACTTATGATTTCTGCCTCTGCCGGAGCCTCTTTTAAAGTTGGTATAAAAAATTTAGAAAATCGCATGGGCTGTTTCCTTTTTTACTTCCTCTATTAGCGTCTTTGCCAGCTGACCTTCTTTTATCTTTCTTATTACCTTCCCTCTTTTAAATAAAATTCCAACTCCCTTTCCCCCTGCAATGCCTATATCTGCTTCCCTTGCCTCCCCTGGCCCATTTACTACACAACCCATTACTGCTACCTTTAATGGTGCCTTTATTGCCTTAAGCCCATGTTCTACTTCCTCTACCAATTTGATTAAATCAATCTGGCATCTCCCACATGTAGGACAGCTAATCAAATCAATACCCATTTTGCAAACATTTAGACTGCGCAATATCTCATAAGCAATTTTTACTTCAATGGTGGGGTCCCCTGTCACTGAGACCCTAATGGTATCCCCTATTCCTTCTTGAAGTAAGGTACCTAAGGCAATGGCTGATTTTACAGCACTTCTTAAGGGTGGGCCTGCCTCTGTTACCCCTAAATGAAATGGATAATCAACTTCCTTTGAAAGTAGGCGATAGGCAGAGATGGTATCTAAAACACTAGAGGATTTAAGTGAGATTTTGAAATTATAAAAATCCAATTTTTCTAAAAAATTCACAGTTTTTAAGGCGCTTTCTACCATTGCCTCAGGCCTTGGGCCATCGTATTTCTTTAGAAATTCCTTCTCTAAAGAGCCACTGTTTATACCAATACGCAAGGCAGTATTATAATCCTTTGCTACTCCTACTATGGCCTTAATACCCCTTTGGCCAATATTTCCTGGATTAATCCTTATGCCATCAGCTCCAGCCTTTATTGCATCGATTGCAAACCTGTAGTCAAAATGGATATCTGCAATAAGGGGAATTTTTATCTCTTTTTTAATAACGGGAATGGCCCTAATGGCTGATTCATCAGGAATAGCTACCCTAACAATATGGCAACCCACCTCTTCCAGGCATCTTATTTGATTTATGGTAGCCTCTATATCCTTAGGGTGAGTGGTGGTCATAGACTGCACTGCGATAGGGGCATCTCCCCCTATCTTCACATCCCTTACAGAAACCTGCTTTGTTTTTCTGCGATTAATCATAGATTCTTTATAAAATAAAGAGATAAGTTTGTAAATAAAGGCCAAATAAGTTAAAAACATGATTCACGATACAGGATGCAAGATACAAGATAAAAATGACAAATGCTTCACCCCGTTGAGTAGTAAAACTCACTCCACGGGCAAAA
>LJNA01000035.1 GCA_001304365.1 Syntrophobacter sp. DG_60
CCTTTCGTCTTTGGCCTTTTATTCAATTCGGCCTCTATCCCTTCCTTAAATGCATCTACGGATATATCCATTTTTTGAAAAAAACGGGGCAAGAGGCCGTCCTCTTGCTCAAGAAATGCAAGGATCAAGTGCTCTGTATCGATTTCTTGGTGTCCATAACGAACAGCGATGTTTTGGGCCTCACTCAGTGCCTCCTGGGTCTTTTGTGTAACACGGCTAATATCAATCTTTCCTCCAAAAAATATAATTTTTATTAAAAAATAATCACAAATAACACAGAAGACAACTTTTTTTATTAAATAAAACTGTTTCTAACACACAGGATAAGGACATCAAATAGAATTGAAAATTATAAGGAAGTGTGATAATTTTAGCATAGCAAAATGGATGATTTATTAAATAAAATAAAAGAGGTCTTAGATAAAGAGCCACGATTGATTAAACTACCTAAAAACGGTAAGGCAGTGTTTATAGGCGACACCCATGGGGATCTAGAAGCTACAGAGCAAGTATTAAATAAGTACCTTAAACCAGGGTATATACTGGTATTTTTAGGAGACTATGTAGACAGGGGCCCATTTTCAAGAGAGAACATAGAGCTTTTATTTAAGAAAAAAATAGAGGTCCCTGATAATATCTACCTCCTTATGGGAAACCACGAAGGCTATCCCATCCTTCCCTTCTCTCCAGCCGATTTTTGGGAAAGTCTAACAATAGAAGAGCAAGGGCTATTTAGTGAAGTATTCAAAAAATTACCCTTTGTAGCAGTAACCCAAAATGGATTAATTGCTTTGCATGGTGTGCCGCCAGAGGTGCCCCATTTGAATGCCATTAATGAGATTGTCTTAGGCAGTAAGGCATGGCATCAAATTACTTGGGGAGATTTTACTACCAAAGAAGGAGATTACTTTGGTAATTTTTGGGGTAGACCTGTTTTTGGTCGTAATTACTTTGAACGTGTGATGCATAACCTAAAAGGAAATATCCTTGTCCGTTCCCATCAACCACACATTGAACCAAGGGTCTTTGATGCCCGCTGTTTGACTATTTTTACCTCATCTGCCTACTACCCTACTCGAACAATAGCCACTGTAGACCTAGAAAAAGACAGCCTTAAAACGGTAGAGGAATTGAATATTGAATTTATTTAACCTTGATTTTATCTCTATGGTAGTTTATACTTTTTTTCTATGGAGCAACGACCTTCAGATATCTCTGAGCAACCTTTAGATATCTCTGAGCAACCTTTAGATATCTCTGAGCAACCTTTAGATATCCTTGAACAAAAGATAAAGGCACTCCTAGAAAAATTTGTAAAGCTCCAAAATGAGCATGAACAAACATTAAATGAACTAGCAGATGCCCAAGAAAGGATAAAGGGTTTAGAAAGAGAGAAAGAATTGATTTCTCATAGAATTCAAGGTTTGCTAGAGAAATTCCAGGGCCTTTAAATGAAGGAAAACATAATCAAAATTTATTTATTTAACCAAGAATTCAAGGTTAAATCTCAAGAAACGGAAGAACATATACTAGCAGTAGCAGATATGGTGAATGCCTATTTAGATAAAATTCAAAAGAAGGAAACATCTAAAAATAGACTAAATTTGGCCTTACTGGTGGCCTTGAATATAAGTTCAGAATATGTAAAAATAAAACAAGGGTATGAAAACTTGGATAAAGAAATAATGATTCGGGTTAATCGGTTGATTAACCAAATTGATCAACATTTGAGGCAATACCCCTGTGGCGTGCGTGATTAACAGACAATTTTTGGGCCGACATGGAAATTTTTTGGGGGGCTTTCTCTTATCCGGGCAGGTTTTTCCTTAAGGAAGGAACCTAAAGGGATAATAAGGCACCCACTTGCCAAAAAGAGGTTCAAAAAAAAGCTGTTAACACGGCGCTTACGGGGGTATTTTATATAAAACAAGTAGGTAGGTGAATAATTTTTTTATATAATTTTTATATCAATTAATATCCCCTCACTGCCTGCTTGTAATTAAAAGAAGGAAAGAGAAAAAAAATGCTTAATTACGTCATTATTGGGTTAATAGTTTTCTTTTTGGGCATTGCCCTTGGGTGGCTTGTGCACAGATTTGAGTTTAAGGGAAGGGCAATCAGGGCTAGGGAGCAGGTCCATTCTATCATTAAACAAGCCAAGGAAGAAGCTAGAAGCATCCGAAGAGAAGCCACCCTTCAGGCAAAAGATAAATTCTATAGAATGAAATCTGAGTTTGAAGCTGAAGTCAAAGAGAAGCGTAAGGATCTTCAACGCCTCGAAAATAGGTTGATTCAAAAAGAAGAACAATTAGATAGCAAAATCAGTGTATTAGAGAAAAATGAACAAGCACTAGCTACTCGAGAAAAGGAGATACAACAAAAAGAAATTAATTATGACCAATTGATATCAAAACAAAGGGAAATGCTGGAAAAAATTTCTAATATGACTTCAGAAGAGGCTAAAGAACTCCTGTTAAAACAAATAGAACAAGAAGCAAAGCATGAGGCAGCTAAACTGATTAAAAAGATTGAACAAGAAGCTCAAGAACAAGCAGCCAGGAAGGCAAAAGAGATTTTGGCCTTAGCCATTAATCGTTATGCCGGAGAATATGTCACTGAAAAGACTGTTTCAGTAGTTTCTCTTCCCAACGAAGAAATGAAGGGACGTATTATCGGTAGGGAAGGCCGGAATATCAGGGCCATTGAAGCCGCTACTGGTATAGATATCATTATCGACGATACCCCCGAAGTAGTAATCCTATCGGGGTTTAACCCTGTTAGAAGAGAAGTAGCCAGACTTTCTTTAGAAAGGCTTATTACTGACGGGCGCATCCACCCTGCCCGAATTGAAGAGGTGGTAAATAAAGTTACACAAGAATTGGAAAATTCTATCCAAGAGGCAGGGGAACAGGCCTGCTTTGATGTGGGTGTCCATGGCATACATCAAGAATTGGTAAAGTTATTAGGTAAATTAAAATACCGCACTAGTTATGCCCAAAATGTCTTGCAACACTCTCTTGAAGTAGCCTTTTTATGTGCCATTATGGCAGAAGAATTAGGGTTAGACCTTAACCAGGCAAAAAGGGCAGGTTTATTGCATGATATTGGGAAAGCTGTAGATCATAAAGTAGAAGGTTCGCATGCCCTTATTGGGGCTGATCTAGCTAGAAAATACGGGGAATCAGAAGAAATTACCCACGCCATTGGAGCACATCATGAAGATATCCCGTTTGAAAGTGTGCTGGCCATTTTGGTCTCGGCAGCAGATACCCTATCCGGGGCTAGACCTGGGGCGCGCCGTGAAACATTAGAAACATATATTAAAAGATTGGAAGGTTTAGAAGAAATTGCTCAGAGTTTCTCTGGCGTAAATAAGGCATATGCCATTCAAGCAGGTAGAGAATTAAGGGTAATTGTGGAAAGCGATGCCCTTGCCGATGAGCAAACTATGCTTCTAGCAAGGGATGTGGCCAAACGTATTGAGTCAGAACTGACCTATCCAGGGCAGATTAAGGTCATAGTAATCAGAGAAAAAAGGGCTATTGCTTATGCCAAATGAAATTAGTAAATAGTGACAGGTAAATAGTAGGTAGTGAGGAGAAACCTTTTAAAAACTTCTTACCATTCACCATTTCACATTTCATAGTTTCGTTAGTTGGACATATAGGTGGAACTTAATATCTTATTTATCGGAGACATTGTGGGCCGTCCAGGCAGGCATCTTATTTATCAACTATTGCCTGATTTATATAGAAAGTATACCTTAGATGCCGTGATTGCCAATGTAGAAAATGCAGCAGGGGGATTGGGCGTCACCCCAAAAATAGCTAAAGAGCTCCTAAATAGCGGTATACACCTGCTTACCTCTGGCAATCATGTATGGCGAAAAAGAGAGATTTTCCCTTATTTAGAAAAAAATGATAGGTTACTTCGCCCTGAAAATTATCCCCCAGGTGTCCCTGGTAAAGGTGTGGCTATAGTTTCATTAAACTCTGGGATAAAAATGGGGGTTTTAAATTTAGAAGGCAGAACCTTTATGAAACCTCTAGATTGCCCCTTTCGTACCGCCTTAACGGCTATTGAAATTATACGTAAAGAAACACCTGTTATTATAGTAGACTTCCATGCCGAGGCCACTTCAGAAAAGGTGGCCATGGGTTGGTTTTTAGATGGAAAAGTTAGTGCTGTCTTAGGTACACATACCCATGTACCAACAGCAGATGAAACCATCTTGCCTCAAGGAACTGCCTACATCACTGATGTAGGGATGACCGGGGCATTGATTTCAGTTATTGGGATGAGAGTGGATGTATCCTTAAAGGGGCTACTCACCCAATTGCCTCAAAGTTTTAAACCTGCCTCTGGAAAGGCCTGCCTTCAAGGAGTCCTTTTAACTGTAGATGCCTCCTCTGGAAAGGCAAAAAGGATAAAACGTATTAGAGATGGAAATGGATATTAAACAGCAAATTTCCATACTTACAAGGGCTACAGTAGATGTGATTTCTATAGAAGAGTTTGAGAACAAGCTTATACAAAGTCAAAGGGAAAATAGGCCCTTAAGAATAAAGGCAGGATTTGACCCCACTGCACCAGACATCCACCTAGGACACACTATACTTATTCAAAAATTAAAGCAGTTCCAGGATTTGGGGCATGAGGTATATTTACTTATTGGAGATTTTACTGGTATGATTGGAGACCCTTCTGGCAAATCAGAAACTAGGCAACCTTTAACCAAAGAGGAAGTCTTGGCCAATGCAGAAACCTATAAACAACAAATATTTAAGATTCTAGACCAAAAAAGGACTAAGATTGTATTTAATAGCTCTTGGATGGAAAAGATGATGGCTATTGATTTAATCAAACTCTGTAGCCATTACACAGTGGCACGAATGCTAGAGCGCGATGATTTTGAAAAGCGATTTTCTGCAGCAAAATCTATTAGTATCCATGAATTTCTTTACCCCCTTATACAGGGCTATGACTCTATAGTGCTTAAGGCAGATATTGAAATAGGAGGCACGGACCAGAAATTTAATCTCTTAGTAGCTCGGGCATTGCAACGCGATTTTGGCCAAGTCCCTCAGATAGTTATGACCATGCCTCTACTGGAAGGCTTAGATGGTGTTCAAAAAATGAGCAAAAGTCTTAATAATTATATTGGCATCACTGAATCCCCTAAAGAGATATTTGGAAAGATCATGTCTATATCTGATGAGCTTATGTTTCGTTACTATGAAATTTTAAGCACATTGAGCCCTGAAGAGATTAGAAGAATAAAAAAGAGGATAAAAGAAGGTGACCTCCACCCCAAGGAGGCAAAGAAGCAACTGGCTATAGAGATTGTGGCTAGATTTCACAGCATGAGTCAGGCAAGGCAGGCGGCTGAAGAGTTTGAAAGAATGTTTAGATATAAACAGGAACCCACAAAAATTGAAGAAATAAATATTTACCTGCCAGAGAAAAAAATCTGGTTGCCAAAGCTGTTGCAGCTTGCTGGATTTACCCAAAGCTCATCTGAAAGCAAGCGTATAATCCAACAAGGGGGTGTAAAGGTAAACAGGCATAAGGTATCTTCTCTAGAAATGGAGCTCTCTGTAGGAAATATTTATCTCTTGCAAGTGGGAAAGCGCCGCTTCAAAAGGGTTCATTTATTGAAGGCCTCTTAGGATTCAAAATTTTGAGTAAATATCAGATTGGTTAAGATTTAAGATATTCCAAAACTGTCTTTTCCCTCTGGTCCTTATAGAGTCTAATAAAAATTGGGATAAAAGAAATAAGGGTAGGCAATCAAATCTGTTAAAAAGATGGGTATTAAAGTTTTATCTATCCCAATTATTCTTACCTAATTCTGTTTGACTATTTTTTATAACATATGTAAAAGAGTAGTCATGCAAAACCTGGAGATCATTTGGCATGATGTCCAAAAGAAACTAAGTGAAATCATTTCCCCCCATTTATTTAACGTCTGGATTAAGCCTTTGACTTTGGTCTCCTTTGATAAACAAAAACTAACCTTGGGTTGTCCTAATAGGTTCTTTTTAAATTGGGTAAGCCACCACTTTAAGCCCTATTTGCAAGAGGCTTGGCACTTGCATTTGCCAGAGTGTAACTCAGTAGAGCTGAAAATCGTTAAGCCAAAAAGTGAGGAGAGGTTAAAAGAAAATGGGAACCTAAGGCAATTAACTTTACCCACTTACTATTTGTGTAAAAGATACACATTTAAGGAATTCATTGTAGGGAAAAGCAATCAATATGCCTATGCTGTGGCCTATAATTTGGCTAATGGAGAATTAGAACAACCATTATTCCTCCTCTCTGATACAGGTTTAGGAAAGAGCCATCTTTCTCAAGCCATTGGAAATTATCTACATAATAATCATCCAGGTATGCGCGTCCTCTATCTTACATCTGAGCAATTTACCAACGAGATGGTACGCGCCTTAAGAGGTGATTTTATTAGGGATTTTAAGCAAAAATATCGAAAGGAATGTGATATACTGATCTTAGAAGATGTACACTTTCTGGGTGGTAAGGAAAAGATTCAAACTGAGTTAGCCTACACTTTAGATACCCTTTGGGATGCCCAGAAGAAAGTGGTATTTACTAGTCTCGCTCCTCCAAAGAACATCCCTTCATTGAGAAAGGAATTAAAATCGCGTCTCAGTGGGGGTTTGATAGTCGCTATCCAACCACCAGATTTTGATACCCGCCTGCACATTTTGGCAAAAAAAGCAGAAGAAAAGAAGCTAAAAGTCCCAGAAGAAGTAATCAGTTACATTGCTGAAAGGATTACCAAAGATGTAAGGGCATTAGAAGGTGCCATTGCAAACTTAATGGCCTGTTCTTTACTACAAAAAAGGCCTATTGACCTAACACTAGCAAAGGAGGTCATTTCTCCTTTGATAGAGGAAACAAGGCTTACATCAGAAAAAATCACAAAACTGGTATGTAAATATTATAAACTTTCACCCCAAGAGCTTATTTCTAAGTCTCGCAAGCGGAAAATCACCTTGCCCAGAAACATCGCCATCTGCCTTTGCAGGCGTTATCTAAATCTCTCTTTAGACGATATAGGCAAGGTCTTTGATCGCCATCATGCCACTATACTTCATGCTATAATCACCATTAACAAGGAAATAAAGAAAAAACCTATCTTGGCCAAAGAAATTGATTATCTATGCCACTGCCTGAAAGAGGGATAAGCTCACCTTTTTTTATCCCTTATATTAACTAGTAACTATTCAATATGCAGGGGAAAATGTTATCATTGATGGAGAAAGAAACCAAGGTTAGTATGCCTGGTACCATAAATGGGATAAAGATAAAAAGGCTATCTATTGAAGATTTTAATATAAAACTTAAGGAAATAATGGAAGTCTATCATAATGCTTACATAGAAATGCCTATTTATGCTTATCAGAAACGGCATGATATTAAAGGTTATTTGAAATGGCTATACAAGACTGATCCAGAGGGGTTTTTTGTAGCCATCTTAAATAATAAAATTGTGGGATTTATAGCAGTCTGTCAAAATTGGTGGGATTATGGATTAAGTGAATACATAGGGGAGATTCATGAATGGGCAGTGGAGAAGGATTACCAGAAATGCGGTATTGGAAGTTTGCTATTTAAAACAGCTACTAATGTCTTGAAAAAAAGACATAATGCAATTGGGCTATGGGTGGGGGATAAGAATGAAAAGGCCATTTCATTTTATAAGAAAAAGGGGTTTCAAATATCTGGGAAGATGGGAAAATGGCTAAGAATGAGAAAGATATTTTAAATGAACTGACATCTCTATTGTTTACACTGATTTCTATCCCTAGCCCTACTGGCCAGGAGATGGCACTTCTCCTTTGGTTGTCTAGATATATTGAGGAAATGGGGTTAGACTTTATGTGGCAGAAGGTAGACAGAGATAGGGCAAATTTGATAGCCTGGCGTGGTCATCCACCTTTTTTAATAGCTACCCATATAGATACTGTCCCAGCTTGGGGGCATCCTTACGCATTCTATCCAAAAATAGAGGGAAGTAAAGTATATGGAAGGGGCGCTATAGATACCAAAGGACAAATTGCAGCGTTACTTTTAGCTATTAAAAGGACAAAAACACCTTGTGCCATTGCCCTGTTTGTAGATGAAGAAAAGGAAGCCAGAGGCTCAGAGCTATTTTATCTCCCTAAGGAGATAGACATCAAAGGGGCAATTGTATTAGAGCCTACAGGGTTTAATCTGGCAATAACTGAAGCAGGAAGCATTGAAATTTATCTAAAAATTAAGGGAAAGGCGGCCCACGGATCAATGCCTCACAGAGGGAAGAATGCCATAGAAACCTTTTATGAATTTTACAAAGATTTAAAGCAGCTTCCATTTTTACAGATTACTCACCCACTCTTTCCTGACATAGGTGTAAATGTAGGCAAAATCCATGGAGGGGTTGATTGCCAAATAATAGCTGAAACATGTGAGGCAGAAATAGATGTCCCTATTTTGCCTGGAATAAGGATAGAGGAGGCCAAAGGTCAAATTATCCAATTATTAGAAGATTACAAAATTGATTTTGAAATTAAGTCCCAAGACCCCCCTTGGGAGACCTCCCCCAATGAATCAGTGGTAAAAATCTTAGAAAGCTGTGTAAGTAATATCTTAAAAAGAAAACCTTCTTATATAGGTATGCCTGCATGGACAGATGCCGCTAACTTACTGCAAAAGGGCATCCCTAGTGTAGTCTTTGGGGTGGGGGATTTGGCCCTGGCCCATACCCCAAGAGAATATGCTGACTTAAATGAATTGGTAAGTCTATCCTTAATCCTAAAAAACCTTCTAGAGACAAAAGATGTTTGATCCAGAGACCTACGATTTTACAAAACATATTGCCTTAGAAGCCAGCGCAGGCACTGGGAAAACGTATGCCTTAACCTTAAGACTCATTAATCTATTGTTGCGTGGTATCTTACCAGATAGGATTATGGCCTTGACCTTTACAAATAAAGCTGCTCAAGAGATGAAACAGAGGCTAATAAAGTGGCTTAGGGATTGTCTGTTCACAAAAAGGATGGATGAAAAAACGGATGTGGAAAATGTTATTAAGATATTTCATGGGGAAAGGGATTTTGAAAGATTTAGGCAATTGGTTGCGCCGGTCTATCAACATTTGTTGGATAATATGTCTTCCTTAGAAATAGGCACACTGGATAGTTTTTTTTCTTCTATAGTCCGAATCTTCCCATTTGAATTGGGGATAAGACCTGATGTAAAGATTGCTGATGAAGGCAGGGAAAGAGTCATATTTAAAGAGGCCATAATCCGATTGTTAGCAGAAATCGAGACAGATGAAGAACTAAAAGGGCTAATTTTTAGGCTTTATCAATTGGGCATAATAAAGACTACATTAAATGTTAAAGGGTGGCTCTTTTCTTATTTAGAAAAATTCTGGCAATTTCACCAAGATGTAGTAAGTAGCTTTCAATATAAAACAGCTAAGGAGGAAATTTCCCATTTCCCAGAAATTAATACCATCATTGATAAAGTAAGGCCATATTCAAAGGATGAATCTATTACTCGGGTAGAGGACATTTTTAAATTGGTTGAATTAAAAGATAAAAAGGCATTGAAAATAATTTCCGGTTATTTAGAAAAGAGAAATAGGTGGGCTGTAGCAGCGCTACTCTATTTTTACAGGCGCTTTTTGAGACATTTTGAGGCTATTAAGCATAGGGAAAATCTGATCACCTTCTTAGACCTATCCTGGCTTACTTACCGATTATTATGCAGTGGAGGGATATTTGAGAAGGATAGAGAGTTTTTCTACTATCGTTTGGATAAGCGGGTAAAGCATTTACTGTTAGACGAATTCCAAGATACAAGTGTAGTCCAATGGCAAATATTGCACCCGTTAGTCAGTGAGCTTATATCTGGTCTTGGCACCAAGGATGAGGCTGGTTCTTTTTTCTATGTGGGAGACAAGAAACAAGCCATTTATAGATTTAGGGGCGGGGAGGCAAGATTATTTAATTTTGTAAAAAACGGATTCTCAGGGTACATCCAGCAGAAATACCTTACTTTAAATCATCGCAGCAATAAAACAATCATTGATTTTGTAAATAATGTATTTGGCAATATAAAAATAGCCTATCCATTTATTACCCAACAGGCAGAATGTGAAGAAGCAGGCTACATAGAGCTAGTGGCTGTATTAAAAGAGGAGCTTTCGAATTTTTTGGCAGAAAGGATTAAAAGATTTAGGCAAACAGGTTATCGCTATCAGGATATAGCTATCTTGGTCCGTTCCAAAAAGGCAGTGACTGAATTTTTACCTGCACTAAAGGCCGCCTCTATCCCTTATCGGACTGAGGCAAAGGTAAAGCTCTTGGCCTCTGATTCGGTAAAGGCCTGTTATAATTTGCTGCATTTTTTTGATAATCCAAATGAGCCCATATATTTACTCAATTTTCTTTGTTCTAAAGTGATAGGTTATAGAAAAAGAGAGATTTCAAAAATAGACAGCAGTGGGCTCCTTTTATCCCAGCTTAAACCCCATTTAAATCAAAAGATTGGGCATATCTGGGATATGGTAGACCTTGTGCCACTTTCCAAAATTATTAAAGAAATTTATGAATCTTTTAATTTCTTTAATACTTATCTAGACGTAGAAAATCTTATCCAGTTTTTAGATCTAGCCCACTCCTTTGAAAAGGACCATCCTAGGAATCTCCATGCCTTCCTTAATTATTTAGATGCACAAAAAGAATATTTAGAGCAGGCCTCAGAGACCTTAATGGATGCAGTCCAGGTTATGACAGTACACAAATCTAAGGGTCTGGAGTTCGAAGTGGTCATTCTGCCAGAGACTACATTTTCCATTAAATTTGATGCAAAACAAAAGATTATCTTCAAATATAATGAAAACTTAAAATTAGAAGAGATCTTTTTGCGCCCTAATAAGAAGGAGATATTCTTTAGCCAAAGGTTAAAAGAGGCTTACAAATACGAAGAAAAACGGCGTTTTGAAGATGAGCTAAACCTTCTTTATGTAGCATTAACGCGGGCAAAGAAGGCATTGTTAATTATAGGCAATATTGGCCTTAAAAAAGATAGACCTACACTTCCTCCCCATAATTGGTTTAATTTAATAATTGATGCCTTAAATATAAGGGAAAATCTTTCCGAATTGAAAAAAGAGACTAACTTAACAATAAAGACCTATGGGGCCTTGCCTGAGTTTAAACCCCATCCATCCCCTACCCCATCCCCTGTAAAGGTCTATTATCCAGCAATGCCTAGAAAGTCTTTATCCGCTTTTAAAGAAAAAAAGGTCGCTTTAGAGGAAAGTGGTTATAGCCAAGTCTTTGGTGAGGCATTTCATTATGCAATGGCCCAAATAAGGGCAATTGATTTAGAAAGGAAGAAAGATACAATTAATTTGGCATTA
>LJNA01000126.1 GCA_001304365.1 Syntrophobacter sp. DG_60
TGAGCCTAAAAAGATTGATAGCAGAGTCCACATATCGTCTTTAGGTTAAATATCTCATAAATCTCCTCCAGACTCTATTATACATAATTTGGGTCAATATTTCTTGAAAAATGGGAAAATATTTGATAAAAAAATTAAATAATGGAAAAAGAAGAAATAAAGAATGTTTGTGAAAAATTGAAAAAAATGCTAAAGGAATTAGAGGAACATTCTGATGCAGATGCTTGTCCTACCTTTATTCCTGCCCCACCTGAGTTAACCAATACCTTTAACAGATATCTAAAAGAGTCTCAATCATTATGTCCTGAGCATGACGGCATCCAATTAATAGACCCTCTGAACGAAAAGTCTTGTCAGATGGGCCAACTTTTAAGGTTCAGCACAGTCTTATCTGAATTTTTAGAAGAGGAATTAAATAAGTAATAAATGGTACTTGGGACACAAAGTCTCTCTAAGAGATTTGGAAAGAACTGGGTAGTAAAAGACCTTAATCTGAAGGTTTATAAGGGTGATGTGTTTGGTTTTTTAGGCCCTAATGCTGCTGGAAAAAGCACTACTATTAGGATGCTTTTAGGGCTTGTAAGGCCAACTTTAGGAAAGATTGAAATCTTTGGGTATCCACTTTCTAAATCACCTAAGAAGGCCCTTTCAAGAGTCGGTGGCATAGTAGAGAGGCCAGATTTTTATCTCTATCTTTCTGCAAAGAAAAACCTTGAGATCCTAGGAACCCTATCTGGTGGTATAAGAAAAGAGAGGATAGATGAGGTATTAGAACTGGTGGGGCTATATGAATGGGCAAATGATAAAGTGAAAACCTTCTCCCATGGCATGAAGCAAAGGCTTGGGATAGCTCAGGCATTGCTATCAAACCCAGAGCTTATAATCCTTGATGAACCCACATCCGGTCTTGACCCACAAGGAATGAAAGAAGTCCGTGAGCTTATAGTTCGGCTTTCGAGAGAGAGAGGTATTACAATCTTTCTATCTTCTCACCTGCTTTATGAGATTGAACAAGTGGCCAATCGAATGGCTATAATCAATAAAGGGAACCTTATGGTTCAAGGAAATGTCAAATCACTTTTGAGAGACATTAAAGAAATAGTGGTAATCCTAAAAGCTACTCCTTTAAAGATTGCCTTTGACCTTTTAAGAAAACAAGATTGGGTTTCTTCCATAGTTATAAATAAGGATAGTCTTGAAGTTAAGTTACCTTATAATCTTATCTCAAAAATGAATGCCTTTCTTGTAGAAAGCCATATTGAGGTTTCAGCTATCATGCCTAAAAGAACACTAGAAGATTATTTCCTCTCTATAACAGGAAATGCTTAAGCTTATTCATATAGAAAATATAAAAACCTTTTATAAATGGCGTACAGGGATTGGATTTTTAGCCATTGGCGTATTGCTCCCTTTGATGATGATTGGGATGAAGCTTGATATGAGGCATGGACCTCCTGCCGTAGCTGAGAGGACAGTTAGGAGTTTAAGAGAAAACTTCTTTGTAATAGGTTCAATCTTTAATGGCTTTTCGGCAGCATATTTTGTGATGCATTCCTTATGGGTTCATATTCCTTTTTTGATAGCATTAGTGGCTGGGGATCAGATAGCAGGAGAAAGCGCTGCTGGAACCTTTCGCATAAGCCTAATTAGGCCTGTCTCTAGGACACAAGTAATGACAGCAAAGTTTATTACCACGCTTATCTACACAACCCTTTTGATACTCTTCCTTGGCCTGCTTAGTATAGGCCTTGGTATTTTATTTTTTGGTAGGGGCGATTTTCTGGTCCCTAGGCCAAGAGCGGTACTTGTATTAACGGAAGGGCAAACCTGGCTTAGGTTTGGATTGGCTTATATTTTGGCCATCTGGGCCATGTGGACTATAGCCTCACTTGCCTTCTTCCTCTCAACCCTTGCTGAAAACTCCCTTGGGCCAGTCATTGGGACTATGGCCATAGTCATAGCCTGTTTGATCATCTCAAGGACACCTTTACAATTGTTTAAGAAAATAAAGCCTTTTCTATTTACTACCTATGTAGATGGTTGGCTAAAGGCATTTCAAGAACCTATTCCTTGGAATGAGATTAGCAGCTCAGTGCTTTATCTAGGGATGTATATATTTGGCTTTTTTGCCCTTAGTCTGATTGTCTTTAATAGAAAAGACATCCTCTCATGAAGCTATTATTTTATATCCTAGTATTTTCTGTCTTTGCAAATCCAGGGTTTGCAGAAGATTTAATCCCATCTCCCCAAGAGATACTGGATCGGGTGGAGGCATCTTTTGAGAAGATTGATGATTATGTAGTAATATTGGAAGAGGCTATCAGAATGGAGGGGGTAAAGGTACCTAAAACGAAGGCAATACTTTACTATAAAAAACCAAATAAAATACACATAGAATCAAAGGGTATAATGTTTATCCCTAAACAAGGTATGGTCATAAATCCTTCATATTATCTAAAAAGGTACTTTATGCCCCTAAACACTGAGGAAGAGATAGTTAAAGGAACTAAGTTTTATAAGCTCATATTAATCCCAAAAGAGGAAGGGTTAAGTAAGAAAATTACACTCTGGGTAGAAAGTAAATATTGGTCTATAAAAAAGATAAAGATTACTGGATTTGGGGGAGGCAGTGTCTTGGTTCATATAGAATATACTATGGTTAAAGGGAAATACTGGCTTCCTAAGAGCACTTTAGTAGAATTAGATATTCCTGCTAAGACTCCTAGACCCGAAATTTTTGACTATTTTGGTGAACTTGATGCTCGGAAAGAGAAAAAGCCCTCAAAGCCCAAGAAGGGCATTGTGAGTATCCTATTTAAGAATTATAAAGTTAATACAGGTTTGCCAGATAAGATTTTTAAAAAGAGATAATAGTATTAAAGGTTCATCCATTTTTCTTAACAAACCTTGCATAGAGATTAAATTTTCCTTATTTTAAAACTATGCCAGTTAAAAAATATAAAAGCTTTGAAGAAGCAGAAAGGGATCAGTGGGTATTCTTTCCTGACGAGGCCTATTTTAAAAGGGCCTTTGGACTACTTAGGACTTCTCTTTTAAAAAGGATAGTGAAAAACTTTCCAAAAGGCGTTTTTAAGTATAAAACCATTGAAGATGCACAGAAAGATATCTTCAATTCAATGATAAAGAAGGAGACTGACCCTGGATTTAGATGAAATCTTTCTTAAAGTATGCAAGGCGTTTAACAATAATAACGTTGAATATATAGTTATAGGTGGTTTCGCCATAATCATTCATGGTTTTCCTAGAACTACGGCAGATATAGACTTTTTAGTAGATGCAACACCTGAAAATGTAGAGAGACTTAAAAAAGCCCTTTTTGAAGTCTTTAACAGATTTTTATATAGACATCATTGGCCGCATTGGTGAAGTAGCAACTTACAAAAATATAAGTCAAGATGTAGAAATTTACCAAATTTTAGGTGTGAAAATCCCTGTTTGCGGAATAGAAACTCTAATAAAGATAAAGGAAACAGTAAGACCAAAAGACAAAATGGATTTGGAATTTCTTAGAGAGAAACAAAAAAAGGAAACGGATAAAAAGTGGCAATCCATATCAGATTAATCCTTAAAGTTAAGATAACTATGATAAATAAGTGATAATTAGGAGCATGTAGGGAATTATATACTAGTCTAAAATTTCCTTGGCACTTTCAAAACACTGATTATCGTGTAGCTTTCTTTTCTACAGGAACCCACTTTTCTAGGATAGTACCCATTATAATGAACCACTTTTTAAAAAAATATCTAAAGATAAAATCCTTGAATTTTCTAATTCTACATGGTCTTAAGATTCTGGTATTTAATTTAGTACCTACCTTTATTGATAAATTTGGATATTTTTTATCCTCAAATATAGGCTTAAAATAAATAGGTCTATATGGCCTATGGCAAGGATTGCCAGAACAACGACTTATTATAAGATTCTTTGGCTGGATTATGACAGAAGCGACTGTCTTTCCCATAAAATAGGCCTCAATTGCTCTTTTAAACTTTCTTTCCCTTAAGTATCTTGGTATATTCCAGTAGTGGACGCAGATGGTTCCATCATCTACAGGCTCTCTATAACTATAATCTTTTATGTGTTCTGTTTCTAAATTGTGATCTCCCATTATCCTCTTTAATATGGATAAATCTATATTTCCCTTGTTTTCCCTAAGTAACTTCCACATCCTTCCAAGTCTGCAAAAGCTTCCTGAAATTCCTGGCAATTCATTAGGGTCAGGTGAGCCAGTGATTTTTCTATCAAGGAATTGATGGTGATTTGCGATCGCCAGTATTCCATCCTTCGCATATTCATAGTGAATATAATTCGAAGAATGTTCAATGGCTAAACCATTTCCTGCCGAATCTCCCCATATAAAATTTAAATTCAATACCATACCACCACTTATACCTGGGAATGAGTATAGCTTTGTATTTTTGTAAATGTTTAAGACCTCACCTACATCGTGACATTTCTCCATACAAAGATTGCTAATTTCGGTATCCATAAGGCCCTTCCCTCCACCATCCTTTAGGCCTACTGCTGCACCAACACAGGATAGACCAAACTCGTTTAGAAGGTGTACACCAAAAAGGCAGGGTATACCAAATGCTACATATCTATTATAACCTGGGATTTCAGATATATAGAAGATAAATAATTTTCCTATAATCTCTGCAGCTTTAAAAAAATCTACATTCCAAGAGATATAGACCTCGCCATCTTTTGTAGCGGGAGGTGCGCAGAATGAGGCAGTGCAACCTCCCATTATTACCTTAGACAAATAGATAGAAATTGCCTGCAGATTTTCTACACTGGTACCCAAGGATGTGGCAAGGCCTTTGAGCCTCTCAAGCCTTTGTGGATAATATTCTTTTAATGCAGAGATACTTATCTTTGCATCATTTATTTTATTTTTGATATTTAAATTGGAAAAGAGCCTAAATAAGGACTTAAATCTGTTTCCTATATTAAAACCATAATCATAATCTATAAACTTAGAATTTTTCATCGTTCATGTTCAGGAAATTATAAAATTTGCACATCCCAACAATCTGTGTTTATCTGTAACCGTTCATCATTTTTCTATTTACCACAGAGAACGCAGAGATCACAGAGCACAAAAGCAAGGCATTTTTAAAATTCTTATTTTCTCTGCGTACTCTGCGTACTCTGCGGTGAACAATTACATTTATCTGTGTCATTCTGTGGCTTAAATTAAGTCTTTGTTTTTCTTTCTATTTTGATATCTAGAAATTAAAAATATAGATAACCATCCAACAATAACCCCTGCCACCGCATCAGAGACATAGTGATATCGTCCATAGACAGTAGATAACACCATAAGAGTAAATATGGGGAATATAAGGTAGTAAAGTCTCCTTTTGTATCTCCTCATCATTATCAAAGAGACAAATGTTGCAGCTATGTGTGAACTGGGCATAGCAGCACCCCTATATGCAGATATAAAGCCTGTATCCATGTGTTGTGCATGCATCTTTGAAAAGGCATAACCCTTAAGGGGAATAGTGTAAAATGATTCTAAAGCAAATCTAGGCCCCTCCACTGGAAAGAGAACAAAGACTATAAAGCATATATAATAGGCAAGCATAAGATTAACGGAAAATTCGTGAAATTCTTCTTTCCTATTAGGAATATAAAGGGCTAAAGCAGATATTATAACTATAAAATAATAAGAAGAATAAAAATATACAAAAAACTCTGTTAGCCCGGGGCTCACAATACCCTGAAGCCAAACTGTAGGATAAACCCCAAAGACCTTTAATTCCAGTCTATTGATTAAAAAATCAAAGCATCCAGGAAATACTATGTGGATAAGCCCTTCCAATTCTTTATAGAAAAAGCCTATAGAAAGCAGAGGATAGGTATCCCTGAGAAAATGGATAATTCTACTTTTTGTCTTTTGACGTAAGTAAATAATAATAACAACTATGAGGATATATAAGGCATGTATTGCTATAAGGAGGCTTAATATCCCCAGGTAGATTAAGGTGAGATAATCGATAGCCCTAAATAGCAT
This sequence comes from Syntrophobacter sp. DG_60, assembly GCA_001304365.1. The sequence goes on from LJNA01000126.1 coordinate 6,045, forward strand.
TCACTCTTCTTATCATTTTCCAAATAGCTGCCGTAAGGAAAAAAATATAATAGCTAGGCTTAATAATAATCCCAACACACTGAATGGGCATACAGGCCAGCCTTTCTGGGCAAAGGGATTTAAACCCTTTATTAAGGCTATAGTAGCAAAGATGGATACAAGGCTGGCAAAGATTGTTCCAAAGATTAAGGCATATCTTAATTGTCTTAGCCCCAGGAAAAACAGGCCTAACCATATAAAACACATAAGATAGACAAAAATAGGGGCACCCTTTTTCAAAACAATGGGCATGAAAATAATGGCCAAGGCAGGTATAATAGCCGCTATAAGCATTAGTATTAATACCACTTAATACCCCCCATCTGCTCAAAATTCTGTAGAATTTTAAGCAGACATTGAAAAATGGAAATTATAAAGTGCAAAATGCAAAATTATTTCCTTTGACCTAATCTTATCTTCCCATTTTGCATTTTTCAATTCTTGCCCCGTTAAGTAATTCCAAACTAACAAACCTCTCCATAAAAAGCAACTTCTTCAATAAAGAAGCAACAAATTGCTTGCCACCATGTACTTAACGGGGTGAACATTTTGCAATCAATTACTCAAAATCCGAGGATATTAAGTAATTACTTTTTCCCCATTATTATTGCTGTATCCCCATAGGTTTCAGGAATGGGATTATAAACAGTTATCTCTTTAAAACCAGCTTTGGTGAGCCAGCTCTTATATTCCTCAAAGCTATATACCCCTCCCTTTGGGTTCATTGCTAGCATCATTACCCTAAAAAGTAAGGAAAGGGGGGGACCAGTATGCTCATTGTTTACTAAAAAGTCATTAACTGCCACTCTCCCACCAGAAACTAATATTTTATAAGCTCTTTTAAACAGGTTCATATTGCCTGAAGTATCTTCATGATGACATATATTGCTTAAAATAACTAAATCAAAGCTTTCTTTTGGAAGCTCGGTATTTTTTATATCACCATCTATAAATGTCACTTTATAAGATTCTATTCC
>LJNA01000036.1 GCA_001304365.1 Syntrophobacter sp. DG_60
TCTCTGTTTTTCTAGCTACTTCTTCTCTCAATAACTGACTGAACCTCCTCTCAGAGATAAGCAAAAATAGGCCTACTAATATTAATGCAAAGATTACAGTGCCCTGTAAAAAAAAGTGTCTAAGATAGGCCTTATGGATGACAGCATTTACCTCTTGTTCAGGGGCACACACAGCAACAGACCAGATAGCTGATGTATAGGGCAAATGCGCGGGTGTATAGGCTACAAGCTTATTAAAATGTCCCTTAGTCTCTCCATGCCATAAAGAAACATATTTACCTGTGCTTTCTTCCCCATTTACCATTTTTTTCTGTAAGATATTTATCTCTTTAAAAGAAAAATAAGGAGCGTCATAATGTCTTACCTCAAATGCATTTTTCCCTATAAATTTCTTAATAGGGTGGAAAATAAAGTGTCCTCTCTGGTCAATCGCCCAGGCATAACCGGTATTCCCAGAACGAATCTTAGCCACATGGTCTCTTACCAACTGGTGGATGTCCACCAAAAAGATTGCCACCCTATCCACATCTAAAGGGCAGGCCAAAACCAATAGTTGTTTCTCCTTTAAGGACAAAAATTGTAACAAGGGGTTGGCCACTCTTTTTCTCTCAAATATAAAGGAAAAATCTTCAAGTAAACCCTCTCCTGCACTTACCAGAGATTTACCATGCGTATCTACTATTGCTATACTATTTACCCCTCTTCTTCTTACACGTTCATAGATTCCTTCTAAAAATACGCTTGAAATAGGCATACCGTGTTGGGTAATATATCTGATGGACACTAACTCTTGTATGGCATAATTTAGACTGTACTCGATTCCACGCGCGGCTTGACGTGCCAAAATAAGTTGTTGCCTATTAAACTGTTCACTGACAATTCTTTTTAGGTCCCTTGCCGAATATAAGCCAAAGACAAAGGCTAGTATAAGTACTAAACAAATGCATAAACCAATAATGACTAAAAGGCCTTTTCTATACATTACAAACTTTATTGTTCTTAACATAAAATGGTTTGAATTGAAAGTTTATTTACGCATGGGCCACCCTTCTTATTTGAGGAAAGGCGTTTAAAAAAGTAGCCCATGCGTGGATACTCATATATTTTAATTCAAAAAATGTGCCAAACAAAAAGAGAGCAGAATACCTAAAAGATATTTAATGATAATTGTCCACAAAAAAGCGACATTACCAGGTGACGTCAAAGTAATTTTAGCGAAGCTTTTGGTAGGAGATTCAAGTGATGGAAGTTAGATTTTGACATTTGGATTTTTTAGACCGTATTTAAACGTTTGTTCTCTTTTGTTAAATCAGTTATGGCTAGACTTTGATGTAAGCCTGTTAGTGAAAAATGGTTAAATCGTAATTGCTCAATATCTTGTGGAAATCTTACCCCCTCCCCAGCCCTCCCCCTTAAAGGGGGAGGGTATGGGTGGGGGTGACGTCATCATGTCCACTTGTTATTGAGTAGTTTCGTTAAATCATTGATGAAAAATTATGCGGGGTGAAGTACCTTGTGCTGAGGGTCAAGGGGGGCAGCATCCCCCCCTTTACCGCGGGAAGAGGGGTACGAATCCACCTGCGGAGTCGAATACCCCACGCAAGCGAAGCGCCATGTGAGGTAAAAGTTCACTGCCCCCCTCTTTTTTACTTAACTACCAATACGGAGCAGGGCGCATAGGTCACTACCTTGTGCGCCACACTGCCAAGTAAGTAATGAGGTAAACCAGTCAAACCGCGGCTGCCCATAACAATCACATCCACTGCTTCTTCCTTAGCCACCCGGATAATTTCATCTGCTGGCGCACCAGTCTCGATCAAGCTTGCTCTAGCCTCCACTCTCTCTGCTTTTAACACCTTTTTGGCCCCATCTACGGCCGCCTGTGCCTTAGCCTCTAAATCTCGTAAGATACCTTCACGATGGCCAATTTCCCAAACTCCTAGTGGCGTAATATCATGGGCTACAGAAAGCAAAATGACCTCCCCGCCGCCTTCACGCACCAGCCCTGCCGCTTTTTTGGCGGCCTTTAGGGCATGATCTGACCCATCTACAGGCACCAACAATTTCATGTTATTCACCTCCTTTTTGAACCCTCTCTCTTTTATATTTTGATTCAAAAAACGTGCCAAACAAAAGGAGATTTCTATCAAAGGAATTCTTACAATATTGTCTACAAAAAGTTGACTTCATTCAAAGTCAAAGGTAGATTTGGCCGGAGCCAGTCATAGGCAAGATAGGCAGCTCTGACGCATGAATTTAAAACCCTTTAAAATTAAGGATTTCTAGGTTATTTGAAAAAATTCTTTTGCAATAAGATTTATCCCTAATCATTGAAAATAAAGGCTTTTATAGAAAAGTTATGCGTCAGCACTCCAAGGGAGGATAGGAGTTGAACTACACATAGATGTATGCTATCTTACAACATTAGAATTATGTGAGAAAGAAACCAAAAAGATGTTAAAGGGATCAAATCCCTTTGTTATAGAAGGTTATAAAAGGTATAATATTAACTTACTGTCTATTTTATTGAGTATCTTATTAATCACATTTACTTTTATCCTACCGAGTACTTCTCTTCCCCAGCTACCTATAAAACTGGCTATTTTGCCATTTAAAATCTATTCTGCCCAAGACCTTGGCTACCTTAAGCAAGGCATATCTGAGATGCTAAAGAGCAGGCTGTCCTGGGAAGAGCATATATTGGTTATTGAAGCACCTAAAGATGTGGTTAAAGAAACAAAAAGTATAAGGGAAGTTGGAAAGGTGCTTAATGTGGATTACGTGCTCTCTGGTAGTCTGACCATATTTGGAGGCAGTGCAAGCATTGACTTGAGGCTTATCAATATAGAAGATGGAAAGACTACCCCTTTTTTTGGCCAATATAATAACCTAGATGAAGTAGTCCCAAACATAGGGAAGCTGGCAGAAAAGGTAGTAGAGAAACTGATTCCTTCTGAAGTATCTGAGGAAAAAGAGGTAGCTGAACCTACTGAAGTACTTGAAGAAAAGCCTGAAATAAGTGAAAAAGCAATCCACAGGCCAAAATTAAAAAGAAGAGGAACAACTTTACGTGTTACCTTCTTCACTGATGTTTTAAAACCAAAGAGTCCTCAAACTTATCATCTTTTTCTTTCTGATAAACCACAAGTCAAAGGAAAAGACCCTATTATTGATGAAGAAGATATAGAGATAGGGGATGCCACTTTTCCTGAATATAGACGGGCAGGAAAGATAGAAAAACAGGGTCTTGATTTAGGTAAGGTCAGTGTTAAAGAGAAAACGAGTTTTGTCTTTGATGTCACTGATTTTATCAATGACCATCCATCAAAACGCTATTTTTTGGCAGTAAAAAAAGAGGAGGCAGATTATTTTTTGGCAATGGAGGTCTGGTTTAAAAAGGGGATCAACTCTTCAGATAAGATTAGACTTGCCTTTCAAACAGGTATTTTAGGTGGCTTATTTGACCAAAAACTTCATACTAAAGCAGATACCTTAGAATTTAGCGTTGGGAGTCCTGAATAGCCATTTCCTAAAGCATGTTTGGGGACTGGGCGCCTATCTCTATGGAACAAAAAAACTGTCAAAAAAGATCATCAACAATTATCCATTTTATATCACTTGAAAGTCTATTATGCTCTTTATCTCAAGAAAACAAACATAAAAAAAGCCGCCAAAAGGCGGCCTGAAATCTGGGTTTATTTTTAGGCTGTTAAATAGGATTCTTTAGAATCTGAACTGGAAGTAGGTACTGAAGTCAGTCATACAGCGTTGTTTGTGCTTGGCCAGTACATAATCTTCTGCACCATTGGTATAGTATACATGATCAACACCAAAAGCGAACCATGCAGAGTATCCCTTGATGTAGTAATTAAAAAAAATTGAGAAACGATTATAGGTAACATCTTTATTATTATAAGCATTATCTGAGTTCATTTGCTCAAATCTTGCCGCAATAGCAGGCCTTCCATAAACAATAAACTTATTATAAAGGAATTGCCCTGCAACCCACCAGAATTGACTATCTTCTGCTTTACCATCAATTTTATGAGTCTCTTTTGAGTAAATGTATCCAAATTGTAACATAGGAACATATCTGTTGCCACTACCAAATCTCTTTTCCCAAAATGCATCAACAGCAAACATCTCATTGTCAAGACCATCCCATATCTCTTCTCTAGAATATCCTACACCAATAGTTAATACATCTTCTTTCCCAAGATAAGAATCTCCCCTTGTTCCTTTAATTGAGATTTCGGAGTTATATCCTAACCAAATAGGAGTAAACGTAAGCCTTGCTGTGGGTCTAACACCTTTAAAACCGCCCTCTCCATTGTTAGGCTGATTAAATAAACCTAGGTGATATATAAATATCCCATCAAAGAGGCTCCCAAAAGCCACAGCGCCTGGATGTCTAATTTCAAGAGAGGTCGTCTTTACATCAAGAACGTTACCTGTAAATACCTCATGGACATCATATCTCCAGAAATAGTCAGTAGGAATTAGTTTCTTGTAATCAGACCTTTGGTTATATCTGCTAACAGGTAGACGCTGCCTGCCAAATCTTATTCTAAATTCAGGAAGAAATACAAGATTCACACCAGTCTCTTTCATAAAAGCTATAGTTGCTTCGTCGCGTTTTTTTCCACTTAATTTATATGGTTTATAATAACACTCCCATTGGGTAAAGAATTGAACTAATTCGTTAATCTGACCTTTAACATAAAACTCTGCCTCTGTCATTTCAAAATAGTTCTGACGATAATCTATCTCGTCACTTCTTTTATCCATATTGAAATAAAACAGCTGCCCCCTTATAGTAAAATCAGCCCAAGTATCCTCAGAAACCTGAATCCGATAGGCATAAGAATTTATAACATAGCCTAAGATCAAAGCTACTACAATACTTAGAATCTTCCATCTACTTATTTTCATATTCATAATTCTCCTATCAGTTTAGAACGATTACTGATTTAGATATGAAAGTAAGTAGATGGTTATCTACTTACTTTCATATCTTCTCCTCCTTATCCAACCCCTTAGCCATTAAAAAAATACTCTAAAACTCAAAAAAAGACTTAAACCTCTATGTCTGGAGGAGGCAGATACTGTTTCTCCTTGGCAGCAGCCTCCTTTATCTCAGATACCCGCTTTAAAACACCATCTATCACCTCTACCCCAAGAGACTTTGCTTTGGCTATCTCTTCAAAAATAGTTCTGTTAAATGCTATAGGTACATCTGTTATAAAACCCCTTGCATCTATCCTTGCAGTGTCAAACTCTGCCATTATTTCCTTGCTCTTATCATCGGGGATTTCTAAAATGAAGGCCTTTAAGGCCCCTCCAAACATATCCACTATCTTTTCCTCAAGGCCACTCCCCTTAATGGCCTCTAACCTCTTTTCGTCTAAAAGTACAGCAAAATTATAAGCCATATCTTACCTCCTAATTAAATTTCCATATGAGGTACATCGACCTCTAATGTCTTTTCCTTTTCTTTCAAATACTCCTCATGGCAGAAAGGATAACCAAAATGCTTCCACCACTTTACAATAACTTTGTAGACCTCAGGCCTCATGATAACCCCAGGTGGAAAGACACCCTCTGATACCATGCCCCTAATAAAACTCCCACTAAACTTCTGCTTTTCTTTCAGGTGATTACAGTTTCCACTGTAGGCAATCTCCCCACACTTAGGGCAATACCAAAACTCAGCCATATTCTGAGGCCTTATCTTTAGGCCATACTCCACATCGGTAGGAGGGGCAGGAAAACCAAAACTAGGTACTCCTTTGTCCCAAAGTATCTGTGTGGCATACATATCATAATAATCGCCTACAGCCGCATGATCTCTGCCAAACATATGATGGGTACAACCCATGTTCTGCCTAATTACTCCATGCAGGAGGGACTCAAGAGGATTTCCATACCTCATATCCCATAAACATATGGTTACTAAGTGCCTTTCTGGCTTGATATAACCTCCAGTATGTACCGCTTCATGAGCCTCAACTATGGCCTCATCCGGATAATCCCCTCTTCTTTTAACACCAATGATGGCATTTACCTGGATACCGTTACAAGGCTCTATATCCCCTATATAAGCGGCATTCTTCATGAGGAACTCATGGCCAACATGGGGAACGTTTCTAGTTTGATGGTTTATTACAGTCCTCCACCCTCTCCTCTCATATTCCTCCCTGGACCTTTTAGGAGGATACCAGAACCTATCGAATGGTGACCTCAGCATAGGTTCATTTATTATGGTATACTTCCCAGCTAATACCACTGGGTTAAGACTCCGATAAATAACCCAACCTGGCATCTTTTTATCCATCCGTACCCTTACAACCTCTGGATTATTTTCAGGGGTCCCAAAAGTCCTATCAGCTAACTCATCTGGATCAATCCTATATACTTCTTCAACATCAAGGATGGCAAAGGGCTGCCCTTTAAGCCTAATGAGCACCCTATCTCCATGGATAACACCTAACTTCTTATAATCCTTCTCACTAATATCAAAAACCAATGGATAAGGAAAAATCCAATTATTTAACAGCCTCCTCTCCTTCAATACCCTCTCAACCTCTGCGTGTTTCATTGACCCCTCAACCGGACTAAAGAAACCATAACAAATAGACATTATCTCCCTATAAACATTCCTCACAGGCACACCATCGCTCAAGTTGGGTTTAATGTCATAAACAGGACAACCTTTGGCCAACCTTTTTGCCAGATGAGCATCCCTCACAACCCTTTCAACAAGGTTCCCTCCATGAGGTATAGGCCTTTCTATCATTAACTTTGAAATTGGCATTGCGTACCTCCTTAATTATTTTTTAAAAAATCTCATTTTCTATAGGCCAACCAGCTTATATCCTCCTACACCAGCCGCCCTGCCTCCACTGGTAACCTTCCCTTCCTTTTCTAATTCCTTTATTAGTTTCATGACAGCACGCCTTTCTATTCCAATGCCTTTGGCAATTTCTGCCTGAGTAGCCACTCCTTTTCCCCCAATACCCTTCAAAAAATCTATTATTTTTTGTTTCTCTTCAGCCATTTGCTTTCCCTCCAATTCAAATTCTCTGGCTCTTTTTTTTAAACCTCTTTCTTTTCCTTGGCCTTTACCATCCTGAGTCCAAAGCCTTCAAACAAGAAGTAAATAGCATATCCCCACCACAGGGTGTAAATGACATAAAATACCAGGGAAAATGTCAAAATGCCTGCATGTGTCTTAGCGCTCTCTGGCTCTATCCCATAGAAGTTATAACCTGGCTCAACCGCCTTACTTACCACATCTGAAAGAAACTTTGCCTCTGCAAATTTCTTTTGTTTCTTGAGTCCTTTATCCATGGCCTTAAGTGAGAGCCACCAGTAGTACATGACCTCCTTTTCATCATATCCATACTTTTCAGATACCTCATCACCTTTATTCTCAAACATGGCATCAGAATCACTGAGTGCGCTTTTAAGCATAGTACCAAGGTCACCAGCTATCTTTATCTTATTTTCTTCAATAGCGACCTCTGCACCGGCCTTTAAATAAAGCCTGCTTACCTTTTCAACCTCTTCAGCACCTTTCATAGTGATACTTACATCGATCTCTTTTCCTATAAATTTTTCATTCTTTTCTATAACATCCCCGATATAGTATGTTGAGCCTTTGGCAATGCTATTAAAGAGCATATCGGCATACTCCAGACCATTTTTTTTGCCAGGAAATACTGGTGAGTATATGATGAAAAGCACCACAAAAAACGATATGGTAAGGATTAGCCCTAAAGTAAACTCCTTTTTGTGTGTTATCATCTTTATTATCCCTCCTTTAGTTTTCTTAAGTTCCCAAGAAATTTACTGATTACCCACACTGCGAAGGTACCCACAATGGCAAAAAATATTATAGTCCCTGCGGTATTTAAAAAATCTGCCAAAGATTTTGATATCGGAAGAACTTCAAGCCCTCTCAGCTTTGATGGCAATGCCAGGAGTCTATTTAGAAAGCCTGCAATGATAGCAGTGGCATAAAATCCCCTAATATACATCCCCCTTACCACCTTTGTGGTAAGTGCTCCGACCTGGATACCTATAAGGGAGCCCAAAAGCATACCAGTAGCCAGGGTATAGAATATGAAACCATAGATGGCATACTGGGAAATGGATGCATAGCCTGCGGTAAAGATTATCTGAAGTATGTCAGTCCCTACAGTGGTAAATGAGGATACACCCAGCAGGTAAACAAACATGGGAAATGTCAAAAATCCACCTCCAACACCCATTATTGCCGCCACAAAGCCTACAATACCTCCGCAACTAGCCACGAAAATTGCTGGCAATCTCCTGCCACCCGCCACTAAATCAAAGTCAAATGCTATCTTAGGAGGAATATTTACTGATTGCAGTTTCATAGCAATTCCTGTGGTAGCAACAGCGCCCTTTGGCACTCCACCATCGTGGGCCGTTACCTCCTTTCCTGCCTTCCTTAGCTTAAGGAAATCGTACATGGCATAGAAACCCAAAAAACCCAGCATAAACACATACACTCCGCTTATGAACGCATCACTGAGCACTGGACTAATGGCATAAAGGGCCCTATTTATAATACCCCCAACAGATACCCCTATGAGAGAACCTACCACAAATGTTACTGCCAGCCCTAGAGAGACATTGCCCAATTTTCTGTGCACCGCGGTCCCCATGATAGCTTTGGCAAATATGTGAAACAAATCTGTCCCCACGGCGAGAATCCCCTTTACACCAGCGCTCATCAATGCTGGTGTGATTATAAATCCACCCCCAGCCCCAATGCACCCGGTAATCAGACCAGCAATCAGACCTATAACGATTGATACAAGAAACACAAAAACTGAGTAAAATGCTGGGCAATATGCCTTTTTACCACCTAAGATCGCCGGCAGATCTGCAGCAAATGCAATTGAGACAAGTATTATAGGAAGCAGCATCACCCCCAGGATTAAAAGCCTCTTTTTGCTCTTTAGGATGTTTTGAGACATTTCCATTTCCCACCTGGCATGCGCTATTGCTGCCATCCTCAATCCCTCATATAATTTCCTCATATGCCCTCCTTTTTTTACGCTTATTTAAAGTCCTCCACTCTCTTGCCAAATGTCAAAGACTCAAAAAGTGTGCCAAATGAAAAAACCTTGTAAAACGTTATTTAAAATAAAGAGAGGTGTCAGATATTTGGAGACAGTTATCCTACTTCTGTCACCAAAAAATAGACCTGATCCGTTAAGCAGTAGATATTGTTGAGTCGTTAAATGGTTAAATCGTGGAAGCTGCAAGACGCAAGCTGCAGAAGTAAGTAGGATATAGTAGGTAGGGGATAAGATGAAAAAAAACCAACAGACCCCAGGAGGGTAGAAGCATGAAACCTGAGGCCTGTAGGTTGTAAAAAAGGGGAAAGACTAAACCTCCTTCTTTTCTTTGGCCTTTACCATCTTAAGGCCAAAACCCTCAAATAGAAAGTAGATGGCAAATCCCCACCACAGGGTGTAAATGACATAAAATACCAGGGAACCTGTCAAAATGCCTGCATGTTCTCTAGCACTCTCTCCCTTTATCCCATAGAAGTTATACCCTGGTTCAACGGCCTTGCTTAGCACATCTAAGATAAAGGCTGCTTCTGCGAATTTCTTTTGTTTCTTAAGTGCTTTATCCATGGCATGAAATGAGAGCCACCAGTAGTACATAGCCTCCTTCTCATCATATCCATACCTTTCAGACACCTCATCACCTTTATTCTTAAACATGGCATCAGAGTCAGCAAGTGCGCTTTTAAGCATAGTGCCCAGGTCACCGGCTATCTTTATGTTATTTTCTTCAATAGCAATAGTTGCGCCGGCCTTTAAATAAAGCCTGCTTACCTTTTCAACCTCTTCAGCACCTTTCATAGTGATACTTACATCAATCTCTTTTCCTATAAATTTTTCATTCTTTTCCATAATAGCTGGGATATAGTATGTTGAGCCCTTGGCCATTCTATTAAAGATCATATCAGCATACTCCAATCCATTCCTTTTACCAGGAAATACTGGTGAGTATATGATGAAAAGTACTACAAAAAATGATATGGTAAGGATTAGCCCTATACTAAACTCCTTTTTGTGCTCTATCATCTCTTTTTTATCCCTCCTTTAGGGTCTTTAGATTACCAAAGAATTTGCTAGCTACCCACAGTGCAAATGCGCCCACAATGGCAAAAAATACTATAATGCCTATTTTATCTAAGAAATTTACCGCAGATTCTGATATCTTAATAACTTCAAGGTCCCTTAGCTTTGATGGCAGGGCAAAGGACCTGTTTATAAAACCTGCAATGATAGCAGTGGCATAAAATCCCCTAAGGTACATCCCCGGTACAACCTTTGTGGTAAGTGCCCCCACCTGGATGCCTATAAGTGAACCCAAAAGCATACCAGTAGCCAGGGTGTAGAATATGAAACCATAGATGGCATACTGGGAAATGGATGCATAGCCTGCAGTAAAGATTATCTGAAGTATGTCAGTCCCTACAGCAGTAAATGAGGATACACCAAGTATATAAATAAACATAGGAAATGTTATGAATCCACCTCCAACACCCATTATTGCCGCTACAAAACCTACCACCCATCCACAGGCGGCCACAAACACTGCCGATATGCTTCTTCCACCTGGTACTAAATCAAAATCAAATGCTATCTTAGGGGGGATATTTACTGATTGTAACTTCATAGCCAGTTCTGTGGTAGCAGTAGCCCCTGAAGGTGCCTTCTCTTTTTCACCACCATCATGGGCAGATACTTCCACTCCTGCCTTCCTTAACCTGAGGAAATCCCGCATGGTGTAGAAGCCCAAAAAACCCAATATTATTGCATATACTATGCTTATAAATGCATCACTAAGCACTGGACTAATGGCATAAAGGGCCCTATTTATAAGGCCTCCGATAGATACCCCTACGATAGAACCCAGCACAAATGCTACTGCCAGCCCTACAGAAACATTGCCCAGTTTTCTGTGCACGGCTGTACCCATAATGGCCTTGGCAAATATGTGAAAAAGATCTGTCCCTACAGCAAGAATCCCCTTTATACCAGCACTCATTAAGGCTGGGGTGATTATAAACCCACCACCAGCCCCAATGCACCCGGTAATCAGGCCGGCAATCAGACCTATAATGATTGATATAAGAAAGACAAAAAGTGTGTAAAATGCCGGACAATATGCCTTATGCCCACCTAAGAGTATGGGTAGGTCTGCAGCAAATGCAATTGAGACAAGTATTATAGGAAGCAGCATTACCCCCAAGATTAAAAGCCTCTTTTTACTCCTGAGGATGTTTTGAGACATCTGAATTTCCCACCTGGCATGCGCTATTGATGCCACCCTAAGTGCCTCATATAACTTTCTGCCTATCCCCATATATTCCCCCCTTTTTTTAATATGGAAACTATAAAACTACGCTGTCCACATTTAACATACAACGTATCAAATGTCAACAATTAAATCAGAACTTCGTCGTTAAATGGTTAAGTCGTTGACTCGTTAAATCGTGGAATAGTTGCACTATTTGACAATGAGCATTGGGACTTGCATTAAGGGCAAGAGACTGCTATATGAAAATTGGCGAATGGAAAGAGAAAGCCTGTTTAAAGAAATTTCTGTTAAGACTGCATCAAAAATCATCCTTATTGTCCTAGATGGTATGGGGGGAATACCATTTAGAGAGGGTAAGACTGCATTAGAATGGGCCAATATACCAAATTTGGATGAACTGGCAAAAAAATCTGTGCTAGGCCAGACTGACCCTATCCTTCCTGGTATCACCCCAGGCAGTGGGCCAGCCCACTTAGCCCTCTTTGGCTATGACCCACTAAAATACCAGATAGGTCGAGGCATATTAGAAAACCTTGGATTAGGGGTGGGGATTAAAAGAGGGGATATAGCTATTCGGGGAAATTTTTGTACCTTGAAAGATGGAATAATAGTTGATAGAAGAGCAGGCCGCATCTCTACAGATGAAAACAAAAGGCTGTGCTCAAAGTTAAAAGGACATATGAAACAAATAGAGGGAGTAGAGATCTTATTTACCCCTGGGATGGAACACCGTTTTGCCTTGCGTTTAAGGGGAAAAGGGTTAGGGACAGATGTATCAGATACCGATCCCCAAATAGTAGGGAAGACCCCTATTACCCCTAAGGCAACCGGTCCTGAATCAAAGAAGACAGCCAGGGTTGCTAAAAAAATTATTAGCCTGGCAAAAGACTTGCTACAAGATGAAAATAGAGCAAACTTTATAGTTCTACGTGGCTTTTCTAGTTTACCCCCTTTACCTTCTATGCAGGAGCTCTTTAAGCTAAATCCAGCGACTATTGCCACTTACCCCATGTATAAGGGACTTGCAAAATTGGTAGGTATGAAGGTATTAGAGGTGGATGGGATGTCCATATCAGATGAAGTACAGGCACTAAAGAAAAATTACAAAAATTATGATTTTTTCTATTTTCATATAAAAAAGACCGATTCTTATGGAGAAGATGGGAATTTTGAGAAAAAAGTGGCGGTAATAGAGGAATTTGATGGATTTTTACCGGAAATCTTTTCCCTTTCCCCTGATGTTTTGGTCATCACTGGAGACCACTCTACGCCTTGCCTATTAAAGACACATAGCTGGCACCCAAATCCATTTCTACTTTATTCAAATACCATCATCCCGGATGAACAAACAGTATTTTCAGAACGTACCTGTGCTAAAGGGGGCCTGGGGCGCTTTTTCTCAGCAGATGCCATGGGCTTAATGCTTGGCCATGCCTTAAAGTTAAAAAAGTTTGGTGCATAGGAGCATTCTTTTTTTGTAATTGTTCACCGCAGAGTGCGCAGAGGACGCAGAGAAAATAAGAATTTTAAAAATGCTTTGCTTTTGTGCTCTGTGATCTCTGCGTTCTCTGTGGTAAATAGAAAAACGA